>JAJDAM010000648.1 GCA_029261905.1 Deltaproteobacteria bacterium | reverse complement strand
GCTGAAGTCGTCCCACATCAGCCACTCGTGCGTGCGAATCGGCCAATACAGGAATACCGATCCCACCGCGATCGCGAATGCGATCGCGCCCGCGAGCCTTCCGTCCTCCAAGTCGGAGGGGTTGCTCTGGGAACCGCGCGTGCCCGTCGACGCCGGCACGCTCACCAAGCGGGCATCCAGTCGGCCATCGCGCCCGCGACATCCAGTTCGACGCGACCGCTTCGATCGATGACGACTATGTGAGAATTCGAGATCGACTTGGAACGCGCGCCGGCAGCGTGGACGGTGAGTACCAGTCGCTCTCCGTCGGGAGACCAGCGCGGCGCCGACGCATCCCGGTCTTCCCAATGGGTCACCGATCGAACCGACTCGCCCTCGAGATCGGTCAGGAAGATGCCGTAGCTGCCGTTTCGATCGGAACTGAACGCGATCTCGTCCCGGGTCGGTGACGGTCGCCCCGAGTGGTCGTCCGCATCCGAACGACTCGCGATGATTCGGGTCGTGCCCGTATCAACCGTGAGGATCGCGATATCGCGCCGGTCGTCTTCGATGCTGCGCCTCGAATAGACGACCTGGTCTCCGGCGCGGGTGAACCAGGGTTTCATGTCGAAGAACTTCGTGTCGTCGGTCAATCGCGTCGGAACCTGCTCGGGAGCCAGGATCCACAGGTTCGAGCCCGTACCGTCCGGTCCGCGCCGCTGTGCGACCAGCCGCGAGCCGTCCGCCGAAAAGCTCGGCCGGAAAAAGAAATCCTTCTTTCCCGAGAATGCGAGGATCTGGATGGCCCCACCGCTGATCGACTCGGACGCAATCCCCGCACGCGGGCCCCTGTCTCGAAACGCGTAAACGAGCGAATCGCCGACCGGTGACCAGACAGGCCAGCGCTCGTCTCTGCGGTCCGATTCTCGCAACGGGACGACACCGCCGGTTTTCGGGCTCCACAGCAGTAGATCGCTGTTGCCGCCGTCGAGCGACTCGCCCTGGAACACCAGGTGATTGGCCGCGATCGACCAGTAGGGCCAGCGTTCGTTGCGATTCGGCGTCGCGGCGATCGCTCGTTCACTGCCATCGGACAGATCCACCCACATCAGGTCGCTGGATCCCTCGACCTCGCGAACGAAGACGAGCCCACCGGATGCGGCACGAATCCGATCGGCGCGGTCGTCTCCCTGCACATCACTGCAATTCGCCGAGAACAGGGCAAGCGTCGCGCACAGCGTCACCCCCCAGGCTTTACCGGCCGAAACTCTTTGCATCTGCGCCTGTTTTTCGAGTGCATGGATCGGTGCTTTCGCGAAGCTGCGAGGATCACCGGACATCACATCCTAACGGGAAATCGCGTTCGCAGCGCACTGGACCCGATGCGCAACCCCCCAGTCCGCACAGCGGTTCCAGATCGGTAGACTCCCACTCGATGGAGTCGGATGCCGCGATCGACGGGACGCCTGAAGTCCCCGCCAGCCGGCCGTCCGGCTCGCGTGGATTCTGGTTGGGAGCGGCCTTGGTGCTCGTCGGCGTCTTGCTGTTCGTGTACGGGCCTGCGCTGCGCGGCCCACTGGTTTCGGACGACTTCGGATACCTGACCAGTCCGTACACCGAGTCGCTCGATGCGACCAGCCTGTCCCAGATGTTCGATCCCGGTGGTGACGCACGCCTGTACACCGGCAACTATGCGCCCGTGCACCTGCTGCTTCACGCGGTCGAGCGCGCAGTGTTCGGCCGGAATTGGCTGGGCTATCACGTCGTCAACGTCGTACTCCACGCACTGAATGCGCTGCTGTTGGCGTTGCTGTTGCTGCAATCGGGTGCGGGCCGGAACGCAGCGCTGCTCGGAGGCGTGGTATTCGCCGTCCATCCAGCGAACGTAGAAGCGGTCGCATGGATTTCTCAGCTCAAGTCGACCGCGGCGTTGGCATTCTCGCTACTGGGACTGCTGGTTTTCAGCCGCCGTCCCGCGCTCGCGGCTGCGTGCTTTGGACTTGGACTGCTGACCAAAGCCTCTGCCGCATTTGCGCTCCCAGCGGCTGCCGCGTTCATCTGGGTGCACGGCGGTCCGAAGCCATGGCGTTGGTTCGGTGTGTGGTGCTTGATCTTCGCAGCGTACGCGATCCCGCAATTCGCCTCGTTTCAACACATCGGAGCCGTCGAGGTCGGCGCATTCGACGATCCGCTCACGCATCTGCGAACTGTCGCTGCGATTGGTGCGCGCTATCTGTTGATGGCCGTCTCGTCTTTCGGAGTGTCTGCATTCGCCGAGCCCCGGCCCGTCGAATCTTGGTGGAACGGGTACTGGCTCGCCGCGCTGGTCGCGGGGACCGCCTTGGCTTGGCGGGTGTTCTGGGGGCTCAGTGCCCGCCGCGTGGAGGCAGCATGGTGGGTCGCGGCTGCCGCGGCCTTTGCGCCGGTCTCGCAGGTCTTCCCGTTCTTGATTCCCGTGGCGGACCGCTATCTGTATTTCATACTGCCCGGTTTGATTGGCGGCACGATTTTCTTCGGAGAAGCGGTGGTACAACGGATTGCGTCCCGTGGGTCGATTGGTGATGTCGCACTCGGGCGCGGCCTGATTCTGATCGTCGGCACCCTCGCTGTGGGTTTCGGGATCCACAGTCACGGGCGAGCTGCACTCTGGCAGGACGAGTCGCGCCTGCTGGTGGATGCGGCTCTCCACTATCCGGACGGCGGCACGGCCCACTACCTGCGCGCACGACGTGCCGCGAGCCAGGGAAACTTCGACGAGGCGGTCGCGTCGTTGCGCATCGCGGCCGATCGGGGGGTGGATCGGTACCAGAGCATCGCATCCGACCCCGCGTTTTCGGCGATGAGCTCGAATCCGAGCTTCCGCACGTTGGTCTCCGACCTGGCTGGACGTTGGATCGCTCGCGCGGGGGTCGGAGCAGACTCGACGCAGCCAGAACTCCTCGCGGTCGCGCGCGCACATCTCATCCGCGGGGAAGACTGCAGCGCG
>JAJDAM010000647.1 GCA_029261905.1 Deltaproteobacteria bacterium | reverse complement strand
TGCCGTCGCGCCGTTGGCGGGACATCATGCTGCAGGATGCGCGCGTGCAGGAGAAGATCGACCGCGTATTCGAGGGTTCTGACAACCAGGCCGCCGTGATCAAGGCCGTGTTCGACGAGAAAATCTCGCGTCTCAAGAAGGGCGACGAGCTGCCGCCGGGCGTTTTCAAGATGGTCAAGATCTATCTGGCCATCAAGAGAAAGCTGTCGGTCGGTGACAAGATGGCCGGTCGCCACGGCAACAAGGGCGTGATTTCGAGAATCCTTCCCGAAGAAGACATGCCCTACATGGCCGACGGAAGCCCCGTCGATATCGTGCTGAATCCGCTCGGCGTGCCTTCCCGGATGAACGTCGGGCAGGTTCTCGAAACCCATCTCGGGTGGGCGGCTCACGGGCTGGGGCGGCGCATCGACGAAATGCTCAGCGACCGTCGCGATATCGAGATCGACAGCCTGCGAAAACGTCTGAAGGATGTGTATTCACACGACCGCATCTCCAAGGAGATCGACGAAGCCTCGCCCGAGGCGGTGATTGCACTGGCCGAGCACGATCGACACGGCGTGCACCTCGCGACTGCCGTCTTCGACGGCGCGAGCGAGACCGAGATCGAGGATGAACTCGAGCGTGCCGGTCTGCCCAAGTCCGGCCAGACGGTCCTGTTCGACGGTCGCTCCGGCGAGCCGTTCGACATGGAGGTGACGGTCGGTGTTCTCTATATCTTGAAACTCCACCATCTTGCCGCCGACAAGCTCCACGCGCGGAGCATCGGGCCGTACAGCCTGGTGACGCAGCAGCCTCTGGGCGGCAAAGCGCAGTTCGGTGGTCAGCGGTTGGGCGAGATGGAGGTGTGGGCGCTCGAAGCATACGGTGCCGCATTTGCGTTGCAGGAATTCCTGACTGTGAAGTCCGACGATGTGCTGGGTCGGACACGGATCTACGAGTCGATCGTCAAGGGTGAGAATGTTCTCGAGCCGGGCCTTCCCGAGAGTTTCAACGTGCTCGTGAAGGAACTGCAGGGTCTCGCACTCGACATCGATTTGATGGAAGACAAGAACTAGCAAGGCGGATCGGGGCGGCCGTTTCCGCTCCATCTACCTTGCCTTTGCGGGGTCACACCCGCACCAACGGGGGAGCCGCTTTGCGCGATCTCTACAACCTGTTCGAGAAGCCCAAGGATCCGCTCGCGTTCAACGCGTTGCGGATCTCGATTGCGTCACCGGAAAAAGTCCGGGAGTGGTCGTTCGGTGAGGTCAAGAAGCCGGAGACCATCAACTACCGGACCTTCAAGCCGGAACGTGATGGCCTTTTTTGCGCGAAGATCTTCGGTCCGGTCAAGGACTACGAGTGCAATTGCGGCAAGTACAAGCGCATGAAGCACCGCGGTGTCGTGTGCGAGAAGTGCGGCGTCGAAGTGATCCAGTCGAAGGTTCGCCGTGAGCGTATGGGGCACATCACGCTCGCTACGCCGGTTGCACACATCTGGTTCTTGAAGTCGCTGCCGTCGCGGATCGGCAACATTCTGGAGATCTCGCTGCGGGATCTCGAGAAGGTGCTGTACTTCGAGTCGCACATCGTGACCGATCCGGGTGACACCGAGTTGGAGCACGCGGAGCTGCTCAACGACGACGCGCTGATGGAGGCCAAGGAGAAGTACGGTCGCGATGCGTTCGAAGTCGGGATCGGCGCCGAAGCCGTCCGTGAACTGCTCGGCTCGCTGAAGGTCGAAGACGAGTGCAAGGCGCTCCGCATCGAGATGCGCGAGGCCACCTGTGAGGCCAAGCGCAAGAAGGTCTCCAAGCGCCTCAAAGTTCTCGACGCGTTCCGTGAATCGGGAAATCTGCCCGAGCACATGATCCTCGAGATCATTCCCGTGATTCCGCCGGACCTGCGTCCGTTGGTTCCGCTCGACGGTGGCCGCTTCGCCACGAGTGACCTGAATGACTTGTATCGACGCGTAATCAACCGCAACAATCGTCTGAAGCGGCTGCAGGAGTTGAATGCTCCGGAAGTCATCATTCGCAACGAAAAGCGAATGCTGCAGGAAGCCGTCGACGCACTGTTCGACAACGGCCGTCGCGGTCGCGTCATCACCGGTCCGAGCAAGCGGCCGCTGAAGTCGCTGTCCGACATGCTGAAGGGCAAGACCGGTCGGTTCCGGCAGAACCTGCTCGGAAAGCGGGTCGACTACTCTGGCCGGTCGGTGATCGTGATCGGTCCGGAACTTCGGCTCCACCAGTGTGGGCTTCCGAATCAGATGGCCCTCGAGCTGTTCAAGCCGTTCATCTATTCGAAACTCGAGTTGCGGGGCTATGTCACGACCATCAAGGCTGCCAAGAAGATGGTCGAGCAGGAGCGCCCCGAGGTCTGGGACATCCTGGCCGAAGTGATTCAAGAGCATCCCGTGATGCTCAACCGGGCCCCCACTCTTCACCGATTGGGCATCCAGGCGTTCGAGCCGATGTTGATCGACGGCAAGGCGATCCAGCTGCATCCGCTGGTCTGCGCGGCCTTCAATGCGGACTTCGACGGCGACCAGATGGCGGTCCATGTGCCGCTGTCGGTCGAAGCGCAGATGGAAGCGCGCGTGCTGATGATGTCGACCAACAACATCCTGAGCCCGGCGACCGGGCGCCCGATCATCGGGCCGAGTCAGGACATCGTGTTGGGCTGCTACTACATGACGCGGCAGCGCCTCGCGGCCAAGGGTGAGAACCTCCGGTTCTCGAACCCGGCCGAGGTGCAGATCGCATTCGATGCCGGCGTGGTCGAGTTGCATGCTTCGATCCAGGTGCGCATCAACGGCGAAATGGTGCAGACCACTGCGGGGCGAATCATCCTGGCGGACACGGTTCCGTCCGAGATTCCGTTCGAACTCATCAACAAGGTCATGGACAAAAAGGCGCTGGGCGAACTGATCGACCAGGCCTATCGACGTCTCGGCAACAAGGCGACGGTCATTCTGGCCGATCGCCTTCGGACGCTCGGTTACAAGTACGCGACCCAGGCTGGCGTTTCGGTCTGCATCGGCGACATGAAGATCCCGAACGACAAGCAGAAGATGATCGACGCCTCGGACAAGCAGGTGGCGCAGATCGAGGAGCAGTACCAGGAGGGTTTGATCACCGACGGTGAGCGCTACAACAAGGTCATCGACATCTGGGCGAACACCACCGAGATGGTTTCGAACAAGATGCTCGATGAACTGGGTAGCCAGTTGCAGATGGGTCCGGACGGCAAGATGGTCCAGGTGCCGAGTTTCAACTCCATCTACATGATGGCCGACTCGGGTTCGCGAGGTTCCGCGCAGCAGATGCGGCAGCTCGCCGGGATGCGAGGCCTGATGGCCAAACCGTCTGGTGAAATCATCGAAACCCCGATCACGTCGAACTTCCGCGAAGGCCTCTCGGTGTCGCAGTACTTCATCTCGACCCACGGTGCCCGAAAGGGGTTGGCCGATACGGCGCTGAAGACGGCGAACTCCGGTTACCTCACCCGCCGTCTCGTCGATGTGTCGCAGGACATGATCGTTCGGGCCGTCGATTGTGAAACGGCCGACGGGATCGAGACGGGACCGTTGGTCGAGGGTGGCGAGATCATCGAGCCGATCGGCGAGCGAATCCTCGGGCGTGTAGCGCTCGAGGATGTACGGGACCCGCTAGACGACACGCTGCTGATTCCGGCAGGTGCCGAGTTCGACGAGGACAAGGTCCGAATCGTTCAGGATGCTGGAATCGAGCGGGTGATGATCCGGTCGGTGCTGACCTGTGAGACCGCGTTCGGTGTCTGCAGTAAATGCTACGGCCGAGACCTGTCGCGCGGCGAGATGGTGAACCAGGGCGAGGCGGTCGGTGTGATCGCCGCGCAATCGATCGGGGAGCCGGGCACTCAGCTCACGATGCGGACGTTCCACATCGGTGGTACGGCGACCCGGCGTGTGGAGGCCTCGCATGTCGATGCGACCCGCGACGGCGAGATTCGCTTCACCAACCTTCGGACCGTCGTCGACCGTGAGGGCCGACACATCGTCATGAATCGCAACGCCGAAATCGGCATCTTCGATGCCAGTGGCCGGGATCGCGAGCGCTATCCGGTCGTCTACGGCGCTCACGTGATCGTCGCGCACGGCGAAAACGTGAAACCGGGCGCGCGTTTGGTCGAATGGGATCCATTCGTCAATCCGATCCTGTCGGAGACCGGAGGCAAGGTTGCATTCGGCGACCTCGTCGAGGGCGCGACCATGCGCGAACAGGTCGACGAATTCACCGGAATCTCATCGAAGGTGATCATCGAGTCGAAGGATCCTGATCTTCGGCCGAGGATCTCGGTTCGGGACGCCGAGGGCGAAACTGTCGCGCGGGCGCTGCTGCCTGTCGGTGCGGCCTTGGCGGTGACCAACGGTCAGGATGTTGCCGCGGGCGATGTGCTTGCAAAGATGCCCCGCGAAACGACCAAGACCAAGGACATCACCGGTGGTCTGCCGCGTGTCGCGGAACTGTTCGAGGCTCGAAAGCCGAAGGATTTCGCGATCGTGACGGAAATCGACGGCATCGTGTCGTTTGGCCCGGACTCTCGTGGCAAGCGGCGCGTGATCGTCACGCCCGATCTCGAAGATGCGGAGCCGAAGGAATATCTGATTCCCAAGGGCAAGCACATCAGCGTCCACGAAGGGGACCGTGTACGTGCGGGCGAGGCTCTGATGGACGGCTCGTCCAACCCGCATGACATCCTGAAGATCAAGGGCGAAAAGGAACTGGCGAAGTACCTGGTCGACGAGGTCCAGGAGGTCTACCGGCTGCAGGGTGTCCGTATCAACGACAAGCACATCGAAGTCATCGTCCGCCAGATGCTCCGCCGCGTGCGGGTCATCGACGTCGGAGACACCGACTTCCTGGTCGGCGAGCAGGCCGAGAAGATGATCTTCGAGGAAACCAACCGGAGAATGATCGAGGAGGGCAAGCAGCCCGCTGTCGCAGAGCCGCTGCTGCTGGGAATCACCAAGGCATCGCTCTCGACCGAGTCGTTCATTTCGGCGGCCTCCTTCCAGGAGACGACGAAGGTGCTGACCGAAGCCTCCATGTGGGGCAAGGTCGATACACTCCGAGGCCTGAAAGAGAACGTGATCATGGGACGGCTGATCCCGGCCGGAACCGGCATGGCCCAGTACACCAGCCTCGGAATCCAGATCGACGCACCGGAAGAGCTGATGGAAGGTCCGGAGGAGGAGCCGATCCAGCGCTCGACTCCGACTGATCCGATGTCGATGGTCGAAGGGGAAGGGCTGATGGCCTCTCCTGATCAATCGGCGAAGCCGCTCGAAGGCTGAGATCAGCGCAATCCAAAGGTCATGCAGCGCCCGGATTTCCCACGGGGAAGTCCGGGCGCTGCCTTTTTCAGATTTCGATGGAGGTTCCACGCCAGTCTCACTGCCGGGCTCGCGACAAGGCGTGCGTTCGGCGTTCTCGAGGACGTTGACAGGTGGGGCAAGCACGCTAACCTGCGGCGGTTTTTGAATTCGGCCGCCTTCCTGCGCTCCGCCTTCGAACAGACGATGTGGCACAGCCCGAGGAACCATTCTCCGGTCCCATCGTCATCGAAGGCTGGACACGGGGGAGCGGTGTCTTCGCATATCGGATCGTGTGTCACGGCTGACGCGATCAGCCTTCGAGACATCATCCTGTTCGTACTCAATCAGTTCGCACTCAGTGTGGTGCAAATCAGCCACGCACAATTTTGGAAGCCAGCACCGATTGGCTTCGGGGAAAATTCGGATGCCTACCATCCAACAGCTCATTCGTAACGGGCGCAAACGCAAGCAGACGAGATCGAGCTCGCCCGACTTGATGAGCGCGCCGCAACGCCGTGGTGTGTGCC
>JAJDAM010000646.1 GCA_029261905.1 Deltaproteobacteria bacterium | reverse complement strand
CGTTCAACAAATTCTGCGGCGACCGGTTGGCGATGGAATACGCCAATGAACTGCGCGATGACGACATCCGCGTCAATGCGTTCGGGATCGGTCGCAAGGCCAATTCGAACCTCGCGCGGCGCACGCTCGGGCCGCCAAAGGGAATCGTCGGGCGTTCGGGTACCTACACACCGGTGAATTCTGCGGCCGACATCCTGAATCGGATTCGAGACCGCACGTCGTCGATCGTCAAGGCCGGAGCGATCATCAATCGACACAAGGGCGTCCTGTATCGCGGCCAGAACATGCAGTTCAATTTCGACGGTACGTTCTCGGGAACGGTGCCGCTGCAAGAGGGCAGCAACGACATCGAAGTCCACATCGAAACCGTGTCGGGCAGCAAGGCCGTGCATGAAATTCCGATCGAGTTCAGCTATCCGGACGGCTACCTCGAGCGCCTGCGCGAAGAACTCATCGCGGAGCAGTCCGCCAGCGAAGAAGCGCGGCGCGAGATGCAGCGCCGCAAGTCACTGCGGCTCGAGATCGATGGGCAGATACGGGGTGGTCGTCAGACCGGTGAATCGAAACTCGAGATTCTCGAGGTGCAGTGACACCCGGAAACCGTCTGCGCGAACGGATGGTCTACAATGCCGGCGTCTGAGCACAGATCCGGAGGTTCCGTCATGCATGATGACCGCTTCGATCGCACCAACCGGCGACGCTTCCTGCGGATGGTCGCAATGGTCGGGGTCGGCGGCACGACCCTGCTGCGCTCGCGCGATACCCGCGCTGCGGTGTACGCCGCGAAGCAGGCGGGCGGGTTGGACGTCGAGTGGCCGACGATGCCCGTTCGAAAACTCGGCCGCACCGGTTTCGACGCCAGTCGCCTGGTGTTCGGCTGCGGAGCCGCCCTTTCGAAGCGGCCGAACGACGCGCTGCTGAACGCCGCGTTCGACGCCGGCATCAACGTGTTCGACGTCGGCTATCGCGGCTATTACAGCGATGCCGAGCAGAACCTCGCTCCGTTCTTGAAGAAGGTGCGCGACCGGGTCTTCCTGATCTCGAAGGCCCGCGTCGATATCGGCGTCGAGCCCGACGAAAGCGTACGCGTCGGGCAGGCGCGAACCGCTGCGGCTGCATGGCTCGCACACCTCGACCAGAGCCTGTCCGAACTCGGCGTCGAGCACGTCGACGCCTACTACCTGATGGCATCGAACAACCCGTCTTTCATCGCCAGCGATGAGGTCCGAGAAGCCTTCACCCGGGCCAGGCAGGCCGGCAAGGTGAGCCACCTGGGACTCAGCACGCACCAGAACGCCGAAAGAGTGCTGGGCGCCGCAGTCGACAGCGGCGCGTACGACCTGGCGATGATCGCGATCACACCGGGCGGTTGGTACGACTGGGAGAACAAGTCGATCCTCGACGGATCCCCGCCCATGACGGCCTTGCAGCCGCTGCTCGTGAAGGCACGGGAATCGGGGATGGGCATCATCGGCATGAAGGCCGGCCGCTATCTCGCGGGTCGGAAGTTTTTGGGCTGGGGCAAAGCCGACGCTTTCGACTCGTTCTACGATCCGCAATTCCTGGCCGCCGAACTCTCTCCGTTTCAAAAGAGCTACGCGTTCGTTCTCGCGCACGGCCTCGACGCGGTCAACGCCGACATGCAGACGTTCGCGCACCTGCACGAGAACTTCGTCGCCGCATCGTCTTCGCAGACCTATTTCAGCTAGGAACCTGACCGGAGTCGGCCCTGATTCGAAATGCATCGGAGGCGGGGCGCGCAGGAGGAAACGATGTCGAACGACGAACCGGATCCGCTTCGAGCGCGGCTGGAGGCCTACGTCGGAAAACCGCTGGGTTCTTCTGAACCGGCGCTCGCGCCCGACGAGGTCAACGTGCCGATGATCCGACACTGGGTCGATGCACTGGCCGATCGCAACCCCGTCTATCTCGATGAAGAGTTCGCGGCAGAGACCCGCTTCGGACACATCGTGGCCCCGCCGGCGATGCTGCAGACCTGGACGATGCCACGTCCCAAGATCGAGGGCATCGCCGAGCGCGGCGGCGCACCGGACGACATCACATTCGACAACCCGATCACGACGCTCGACGCAGCGGGCTACATCGGCACGCTGGCAACGAACTCCGAATTGGAGTTCATGCGTTACCTGAAACCGGGTGATCGACTTCGATCGGTCGTCGTCGTCGAGTCGATTTCGGATCGGAAGAAGACTTCACTCGGCCTCGGCTACTTCGTCACCTGGATCACCACATACTCAGACCAGGATTCGGAGATCGTCGGCCGTCAGCTGTTTCGGATATTCAAGTTCGACCCCGCCACGATCGGAGCGCTGTCATGACCCGTTCCAAGCGACCGTCCGAGATCGCGGTCGGCGACGATCTACCGCAATACGATCTCCCGATGACCGCGACGGTCATCGTGTCCGGCGCGATCGCGTCTCGCGATTTCATGCCGGCTCATCACGACAAGGATTTCGCAACCGGACAGGGAGCGCCCGACATCTTCATGAACATCCTCACCACCAACGGCTACGTGTCGCGCTTCGTGACCGACTGGGCCGGCCCGGAGGCGATGCTGCGCAGCATCTCGATCCGACTGGGTGCCCCGGCCGTCCCGGGCGAACCACTGCAGTTCACGGGCAAGGTCGCCAAAACGACCGAGCAGGGGGACCAATGGCTGATCGAGGTCGCGGTTCGCGCCGCGAATTCACTCGGTGATCACGCAACCGGAACCGTGGTCCTGACGCTGCCGGCGGACTGACAGTCGGCAACACGGAACGGGCGCGCTGTATCAGCCCGCTTGCAACCTGCGATAGGCGCTGTCGCCCTGCGCGGCCGCCACTTCACGGCCCAGCCGATGCGCACCGACGACGGCGTCGAGGAGTAGCTCGTGGGTCACTTCGAACGGCATGTTCTGGACCAGACCCGAGCCGATCGCGACCCCGACCAGCGTGTCGAGATCGGTGCTTCGATCCGGTGCGAGCGAGATCTGCTCGAGATGCACCGGCAAGCCGACATCGCAGAAAAAGCGTGCCGCCCGGCGCGCTTCGTCCACGTCTCTTTCTGCGATCAACTGCGTCAACAACCCCATCGCGACCATCTCGCCGTGCAGGTGGTTGTCGTGAACGGGTTTGATGGCCGTGTAGCCCTGCGCAATGGCATGCGCGATGGCGAGCCCGCCGCTCTCGAAGCCGACCCCGCTCAGCAGCGTATTCGCCTCGACAACCTGCTCGAGAGCGTCATCGACGCGGTCGGCGACGACGGAACGGGAGGCCTCGGTCCCCAGGCTGTAGAGCGTATCGGCGCAGGTTTTTCCGAGTGCGCACGCAGCCAACGTAGGTCGCGCACCGATCGTCGTTCGGGCGCGCGGGTTGTCCAAGCACACCTTGGCTTCGTAGTAGGTCGCCATCGCGTCGCCCATACCGGCAACCAGAAACCGCTCGGGTGCCTGGGCGACGACGCCCGTATCCACCACCACCAACGCGGGGTTGGTGGGAAAGAACTCGATGCCAGAGGTCACTCCGTCAGGTGTGTACAGCACGGAGACTGCAGAACAGGGCGCGTCGTTGGATGCCAACGTCGGCACCACGACCAACGGCACATTCAAGCGATAGGCGATGCACTTGCCGGCATCCACGCACTTGCCGCCACCAACAGCCAGTAGGCAATCCACAGCGGGCGACTCGCTGCGCAACGCGGCTGCCTGCCGATCGATTTCCTCGAGCGAACACTCCCCGTTGAAGGTCGCGACGACCGACTCGATGCCGACGCTTTCCAGGCTCTTCAACAAGCGCGCGCCCTCGCTGTGTTGTCCGCGGCGCGAGATCAGTATTCCGACGCGCTGCGAATTGACGAGCGACAGGTATCGGCCCGTTTGATCGAGGACCCCGTCACCCTGGATGTAGCGTTGCGGCGCGATCAGTACTCGCGGCGGCTCGAGGCCAGCCCGCATGAAGAGTCCGTGGGGCAGATACGGGGCGGGGTTGGTCAAGGTTTCTCCTCGCATTCGTCGGTGTCGGTGTTCTTGGAGAGGTCGGTGTGGTCGGCGAGACCAGACTCCGCTGGGGGACCGGACCCGAACTTTGCGGTAGTTGAGCTTGTAGTCCGTGACGTCGAACCCTACCGACCGATAGGCAGTGATCGCTGCGTGATTGTCGAAGCCTGTGCGCACGACGGCTTGGCGCATGCCGGCGTCCTTCATCAGTTCGAGGCCGCGCGTGAGGACGGCCTTGGCGAGACCGCGCCGGTGCATCTGCTTGCGCGTCCCGACGGGTTCGAATTCTCCGATCTTGTTTGTGTGGTCGAAGAAGGGATCGGCGAAGGCCAGCACGCGTCCGTCCGGCTCCACTGCGATTACGCTCGGGTTCCGATTCGGCCCGCCGTAGCCGAGTTGATGCGGCAGGGTTCGCGTCATCCAGGCGGCGATTTCGTTTCGAGGTTGGCCTTCGGCAAAGGCATCGGTTTGGGCGTCACCCCGCTCGAAGACCTGCCTGGCGTCGTCCGGGTCCAGTGTGCGGATCGAGCAGCCGACCGGGCTGGGAACACCCGCAATCGGAGTTTCGAGCGATCGGGTCATGTAGACCTCGTCGCGCCGCTCCGGCCGGTAGCCGTGCCCCTCCAGAAGCTTCGTGGCAGGAGCATCGCTTTCGTAGGCACCCGCACACCAGCTCGACAGCCCCGCAAGCAAACCCATCGCGGCATCAGCCTGCTCGAGGATCGCGATCGACACATCGTCGCGTCCGTCGCTGCACCGGTAGCCCGGGGCGGCCTGATAAAACCACTCCCCGGTCGCGAGCATGATGCGCGATACCGCCTGAACGTCGCCTTGCTGATCGCGCCACAGCTGGACGACGGGTGGGTGGTTCAAGAACTCGAACGTGTTCACGTACGCCGACTTGAGCGATGTCCCGAACGTCCAGCGGGTATCGCCCGCGTATTGTCTTTCCGGCTGAAAGAACGCGTGCAACTCGGCAACGTCAGGGTCGCCGCGAAATGCCGTCGGCCGCAGCGGACTATGGCGCATCGGCTCGTCGCCCATTCATGTCGATGGCCCCTTTCGGCTCGCGGATGATCCGATCTCGATCGATAGCGGCCTACGCTCGGCTCGAGTCGAACGCCAAGCCCCAGCGTCGCCCGCAATCGCCCGTATTGCCACCGATGCCGAGTCAGCGGAGTGCGGTCGGGGGCGCCCGCAGCCACATTTGGATCGATCAGTCCGGGGTCGGCAGGGGAGGATACGTCGATCGCCATTGACTACTCTACGCAGATGCCGATGACTGCCGACGATCGGAATCGATACGAGCGCGACGGCTACCTGCTGGTCCGTGGGCTGATCGACGCCGAGACGTTGCAACGCATCGACGAACGTTTTCGCGAGCTGGCAACCGGCCAGCTGCCCCGACCCGAGAACCTCGTCGTCATGAAAGACGTCGAGTTCGTAATGGGTGCAGAGCCTCAAAGCCCGCTCCACGCCATCAACAAGATCTTGAGTTTCGAAAACGACCCGGTGCTCTGGCCGTTCGCAATGGATCCGCGCGTGCTCGAAATCGTTCACGATTTGGTGGGGCCCGATCTCAACACGCTATCGACCAACGTGTTCAACAAGCCTCCGGGTGTCGATGGCCGTCACCCGCTCCACCAGGATCTACGCTATTTCGCGCTGCGGCCCGCAGACAAGATCTTGGGGACCTGGACGGCGATGGGTCCGTGCACGCGGAAGCACGGCTGCCTCGCGGTGATTCCCGCGAGCCACCGCGGCGAACTCTGCGAGCACGCCGCGCCCGATTGGGACCCCGTGAACTTCGGCTTCTTCGCCGCGCAAGGCGTCGACATCGGCGCGAGAGTCCACGTCGAAATGGATCCGGGTGACACGCTGTTCTTTCACCCGCTGTTGATCCACGGGAGCGGTCGCAACCGAAGTTCCGAATTCCGACGCTCGATCTCCATCCACTACGCGTCGACCGAGTGCCGCCGGCCGGAAA
This sequence comes from Deltaproteobacteria bacterium, assembly GCA_029261905.1. Taxonomy (GTDB): domain Bacteria; phylum Myxococcota_A; class UBA9160; order UBA9160; family SMWR01; genus JAJDAM01. Next base: position 3,306 of record JAJDAM010000646.1, on the reverse strand, counting down.
GCTTGACCGGAAAGCGCTCGGCGACCCGGCGTATCTCGACGACGATCAAGCGAATCCCCTGAACTCAGCGTCCGCCGAGCGCATCGACATCGATTCGCCCCGGATCGATCTCGATATCGATCGGTACATCGATTGGCACGTCGACAGGCACATCAACCTGTGTATCCACGGTTATGTCGATTCGCGTATCGATCGGGGAATCGACCCTGGGCGGTCGCACAGATCTCGTCCGGGGCACGTGTCCCGGCTGCGACCAGATCTCTCGCAAGCTGCGCCGCGCGGGGCGATCACCGGGAGGTTTCGAACCCAGGCGGTGGTCGGATGCTCTCCGACCCACCGATCGCGCCGCGTCGGAATTGGCATCCACGCCCGACGCACGATCATCGTCGGCTCCCGGACCGATCGAAACATCGCCGGGATACTCGCGCTCGATGACGCCGGTAGGACGGACCCCGTCTGACTCGACGACAGTCTCGACCCAAACGCGAGCGCCCGCCTCGACTGGAGCGTCCGTAGCAGCGGCGATATCGAAACCAGCGAACGCGGGCGTACCGAGGTACCCCTCGACCGAGAAACGGGAGAGCGATGAATCGCGCAGCAGCCATTCCAGCTGGACCGACGTCGCAACCTGCTTGGGACGTGCGCGATCCACACGCGAAGCGACCAGCGTTCCATCGGCTCGGCGAAGCCCACTGACCGCGATCCAATCGCCGATCTCGAAGCCCGGCTCGCCGGGCTGTGCGAACAGCTGCGCTGCGTCGAGCCAGACGATCGACTCGCCATCGACGACGATGTGGTCCGCCGCGATCGCTTCGACGCGTCCGACTCGCTCGTTGAACGCGGTTATCGAGCGCGCGACCCAGCGCCCGTGTTCTGCTCGTTGATCGGGTTCCGGCCGCTCCGCGACGACCCACACCACGTGGCCAACACCGAGCCGACTCGCGCGCGAAGGCTCTCCGAAGATCATCACCGAGACATCTCGTTCATAGTCGATCCGGAGCCCGTTGACGCAGATACTGCCGAGCCCCGTAATCGTCCCGTACACGCCGGTCCCGCCGATGCCGTCGTCTTCGCCAAAGCCGGTGCCGCCAATCCCGTCGTCATCGCTGAAGCCCGTTCCGCCGATCCCGTCGTCATCGCCGAGGCCCGTTCCGCCGATCCCATCGTCGCTCGTGTCCGCGACGAGTGTGTTCAGGCACCCCTCTTGCGCGAAGCCCACGGCCGGCGCCAGCAGGCAGCACACGGCGAGAACGCACATCAGCACGATGCCTCGGCCCGGTGTTGCACTCGCCACTCGATTCCGGCCCGTCATTCCGAGCCCTTCGCCGGCGAAACGGCTTCCTTGAAGAAGTACACTCCGAAATTGATTCGTGCGGTCGGATCATCGGGATCATCCGCACCGCGGCTCGGCTCGTCGCGCTCACTCAAACGCTGCGCGCGCCGGTTGACTTCGCGCAGCGCCGCCATACCGAGTTTCTCGGACAGAGCGGTCAGTTCGTCGACCGAGTCCTGGGACAAACCACCGTAGTGGACGCTGCGTTCGAGCATCGCGGGGCCGTCGCCAGTCAGGTTGTGGGCGGCGGCGCTGATGTGGTCGTGTAGGTTGCGGCCGAAGAAGTGGGCCTTCTCTTCGAACCCCTCGGTCGGCACGAAGCCACCGACTCGCAGCCGAATGCGGTCTTTCGCATCGATTTCAACGATGCCGAGTCGGAGCCATTCGTCGAGCACCGCGCGCGGACGGACGTCACTGCTGATCGATGCCACGAGCTGTTCGAAATCGGGATCACCGGCGATCTCGGAGTGGCGCGCCAGTGGCCTCGGTCGATTTCGCCGGTCGAGAAACGGCGCTTCTGTCGTCCAACGCCGGACGAGGCGCGCCCCGAGCGAAACCGACTCGGGCATTGTCGGCTGCGACGGTGATTCTGCCATCAGCCGCCGAAGATCCTTGCGATGCACGCCGGTCAGCACGCTGATTCGACTCGCAGTCTCACGCTCGTCGGCTGCCGCCAGCTCCTCACGAGCCACTTCCACGAAGATCGATTTCATCAGCGCCGAGAAGTCGGGGTGCGTCAAGTGGTTTGCGAGCAGCAGCCGAACCACCGGACGCAGCATCCTGCGCAGCGCACTCAACAATGCGGGCGGCGCGAGATCGGCTGTTTGGGGGGTCCGTCCGGAACTCATGCCATCTCCGTCCGCACATCATCGACGTGCAGTGGCAACCAGGTGTGGGAAAATTTACCACGCGTGCACCCTCGTGCCGACCGGCCAGGGCCGATGGATGAGGGACCGCCCGGATCGCGGGCGGCCCCCCTCCACGAAGGCCCGCTTGCGGCGCTTCAGCTCAGTAGGTCGCGACCAACGGGAATCGGATTCGGCCGTTGTAGCGTTTGGGCTGCACGGACGGCAGGTCGGTGATGCCGGCGCCCAGAAAGACCGCAGTTCCCCTGACGGAGATCAGTGTCCCGCATTGCACGTGACCGATGAAATCGGTTCCGTTTGCCAGATCGGAGGCCAACAGGTATCGGACACCGAGGGCCGGAACACGCACCCAGGCGCGACCGATCGGTGCGCCATTTCCGTCGTATGCCACACAGCGAACGCGCGTAGAGCGCCCTCCGAGGTTCGTGAAGACCAGCGCTGTGTCGGCGACGTCGCGATCCAGGTCGCGCGGCTCCAGTTCGTCTCGCAGCTCGACACCATCGCGGGTGATCTCGACACCGTCCTCGCTGAAGTCGGATTTGGTGAGTGCCGTTGCGCTCGATGAGCCGAGCAGGGTCGCGAGACCGATGGAACCGGCCAGCAAGAATAGGGTCTGACTTCGCTTCATGGGTGACTCCTCAGTGGTTGTGCCGAGGATGCGCCAGCCGATCGGCCGAGCAGCGATTCCCCGGATTCGTTTGTGGGAATCATTCCCACCACGAGGTTATACGTGGGAATATTTCCCACGTCAACCCCGATTCACGGGCGCCGAGCGCTCCACGCGCCGGCAGCCAAAGGCCACAACTTCGCGGTCGAAGGCGGTTTTTTCGTCGCGTGAAGAAATGGGACCCGAAGACGCCACGAAACCAGATCAGAACCGGATCAGAGGCTCGAGGAAGCCCTGGATCGACCGACGCGATGGGCCGCCATGGGTGAATCGCCGGTCCAGGGCTGGCGATCGGAGAGCGGCCAGCGCTTCACACGAAACTAGGATCGCAAACCTAGTGTCCCGAGTCCGAAGTTCGTCGGCATTCGAGCACCGGTTTGGGCCTCTGGCTGTGTTGCGCTCGATCGCCGTAGCGCTGCTAGGACTCACTCGCGCGCCTT
>JAJDAM010000645.1 GCA_029261905.1 Deltaproteobacteria bacterium | reverse complement strand
GGACGGAGCAGAAGGATGGAGTCAACGCGCTGCGGCTCGTGAGCAAGACGCCCGAGAGCGACGACGTGATGTCCTTGCGCTTCGAAACGACCGATGGCGCCCGGCTCGCAGATTTCGAGCCCGGCCAGCACCTCCCGATCGAACTCGAGGTGCCTGGGGAAGCCGAGCCCGTGCGCCGCACGTACTCGTTGTCGAACGCGCCCGGACAAGACGGCTATCGGATTTCGGTCAAGCGCGAGTCGCTCGGAACGGCGTCGCGCTTCCTCCACGACGAACTCGAAGAAGGTGCGCTCGTGGACACGCGAACTCCTGCGGGTGACTTTTTCCTGGCCCCGGGGGATGGGCCGGTCGTATTGATCAGCGCGGGCATCGGTGTGACGCCGATGGTCAGCATGCTCGACGACGTGGTGTCACGCGGCTCGCGACGCAAGCTGGTCTTCGTCCACATCGCCCGCGACGGTTCCCACCATGCACTCGCCGACGAAGTGCGCCAGCTCGTCGCGCAGGCGGCCGGCGCCGAATCGCATGTCTTCTTCAGCCAACCTGCACCGGGCGACCATCTCGGTCGCGACTACGACCACGCCGGAAGACCGGATGCCGAACTCCTCGCCGCGCTACTCCCGGAAGGTGAACCCGACGTGTACCTGTGCGGCCCGGTCACCTTCATGGCGAGCGTGCAACAGGGACTCGAAGAGCACGGTGTCGCGCCCGCGCGCATTCACAGCGAGACCTTCGGTCCGCGCGGCTGATCGAGGACGGCTACTCGACGCTCGCAGAGCAATTCGCCACGCTCACTACGGCGCCGATCGGGCGCAAAGTGGAGAAGTCATGGTCAAGCTCACGTTCTGCCTTCGCAGGCTTCCGCATTTGAGTCGTGAACAGTTTCAGAAGTATTGGCTCGAAACCCACGGGCCACTCGTTCGCGAACGCGCGCAGGCGATCGGCGTGGTTCGCTACGTCCAGCTCCACACCGGTTACGACGAATTCAACTCGGTCTTGCGGGCGGGCCGCGGCGGCCCCGAAGCGTATGACGGTGTCGCCGAACTCTGGTTCGAAGATGTCGATGCGATCGGCTCGAAGCTGTCGACGGAAGCCGGTCGCCGTGCAGCAGCGGAGCTGCTCGAAGACGAACGGCGCTTCATCGACCTGGAGAAGTCGCCGTTGTGGATCGCGGACGAACACCCAATCGTCGGTTGAACGGGATGGAAACGGTCTGGGGAACGCCCGCTACTGACGGATCTCGAACCGGTTGAAGGTGACCAGCAGGATCCCAACGCTGGCGATCATCCAAGCGCACAGTTTCAGCATCATGATGATCGGGTCGACATCCGGGACCACCGGATCGGTCCATGGCGCCAGTGCGACCACCACGGCCGTGCTCAGTGGCGGCGTCAACACCTGAATCGCCGTCCCGACCGCGCCCAACTCCACCCCGGTGAGCCCTAACGAATTGATGAACGTGACGGCCCCCACGAAGACCATCACCAGCATCGCCGTCGCAACGCGAGTCGTCATCAACGACAGCGTCATCGCGAGCGAACCGACGACGACTGAACCCGCCAGACAGGCCAATCCAGCCAACGCGGCCGGTAGCAGCGGGAGCCCGCTGCGCAGATGAAGCAGAGCAGCGCTGACACCCAGTACGACCACTGCCGTCGCCATCGCGATCGCCAATGCGCCCGCGAGGCGAGCGCCGGCGAACGCGCCGCGTGGAACCGGTCGCGAAAGAACCAGATTCGCAGAGCCGTCGGAAAGCGGTTCGGTGAGGTGATCCGACGCCAGGATTCCCGCCAGGACCATCATCCACATCGAAAGCGACGCGATCACCAACATCCCCGTCCAACCCGCGATCTCGCTGACGGGCACGACCTGGCCGTTCGCGGTGATGTTGCCGGAGCCACAAGACGTACAGCTATCGACGGCGAGCAGCGATATCAGCGACACGAACGCGATCATCGGAACGATCCGACGACGCGTGGCATCCCACAGCGCTTCCGACGCCAGCTCGAGAAAAATCGCGCTCGAAGACGGTCTCATTTCCGTTCCTGACGCACGAGGCGGATGAAGGCATCCTCGAGTGATTCGCCATCGTTCAAAATCGAACGGATACCGCCGGACGCGATCACCTGGCCCTCATTGACGATCGCGACCTTGTCGCAGGTCCGTTCCACCTCCGACAGTTGATGCGAACTCACCATCACCGAGCAGCCGCGTTCGCGGGCGCTCGCGATCCAGTCACGCGCGTCGCGCACACCGATCGGATCGAGCCCGGAAGTCGGCTCGTCGAAGAGAATCAAGTCGGGGCTGCCGAGAAACGCCTGCGCAAAGCCGGCGCGTTGCATCAAGCCCTTCGACAGCGAACCGATCCTCTCGTTCGCCCGTTCGACCAGCCCGGTTTGCTCGAGCGCAGCGTCGACCTCGAGATCCGCGGCGGCGCCGGTCAAACCGATCAGTGCTGCATGATGGAACAGCAGTGATCGAATCGTCATGCGCGCAGGCAGCTGGACCCGCTCCGGCAGGTAACCGAGGCCGACGCGCGATGTCGGGTCCGACGGCGAGAGTCCCCGGAGTCGGACCGTTCCCGAGGTGGGTTTCGAAAAACCCAACAGCAGCCGAATGGCGGTCGTCTTGCCGGCACCATTGGGTCCCAACAATCCGAGCGATTCGCCGGGAGCCAGCGATAGGTCGAAACCGCGCAGTGCCGCCCGACGCCCGTATTGCTTCGTCACCCCTTCGAGCTCGAACACATTCATCGCCAGACCGGCTATTCCTCGCCCGCCCCGCCGCGACGGCGGATGGTCTTGGTGCCACCGGTTGCCTTGAACTGCACGACGCGCCGCAGTGCAGAGTTGGCGACTGCCGAACTGGTGGTCGAGAGCGCCTGTTTGAACGCTTCGAAGTCGCCAGTCTTCTGAAATGCCTCGACTGCATCGATCTGGACGCGAGATGGACGTTTGGGGGCGCGCGGTCCGCGCGAACTGTCCGCCTCGTAGTCGCGCTGAAAGGCGTCCGGCATGAATCCGCGTTTTTCCAGGATGCGTTTCACTTTGGGTGCGGCGAGCACCTTCGACCAGAACTCCTCGGGCGTCTTCTTCGGGGTCTTGCCCTTCGCCGCCATGCGTTCCTCCTCCGGGCGCGATGCGAATTCGCTGAGGTGTAGACTAGCTCCCCATTCTAAAGATGGGTTTTCTCGCACCCTGTCTCCCAGTCCTGGCAGGATCCTCCAAGGTTCACAGTAACGAGAGAGTTCTGGGGTGCTTCAGTTCAGCGTGTGAGCCCAGCCTCTAGCGTGCGTGCGAGGCGATGGGACGTGGACGACGGAACCTGGCACGGGTGGTGATATCTACGCACTTCGATAGCCTGTAGCCCGTTTCGGGCCGTCCGCTGAGTGGGGCGTTGGCGCCGACAGAGGACTCATGGCGCTAGGTTGGGGGGCACGCGGGAAGCACATCTTTCCTTGGGTCGTGTCGGTCGCCTTGCTCGTGTACGTGTTCAACTACGCGACCGATTGGGATCGCCTTCGCGAAGCCACGGAACAGGCCAACCTGCCGCTGTTCCTCGCATTCGTGACCGCCGATCGCATGGCGTTCTTCGTCGTCTGGGCGCTGCTGCAAGCCGCCGCTCTGCGGCGTTTCGTCACACACGTGCCGGTGCGCTCTGTCGTCGCGATTCGGGGCGGCTCGGAGTTGCTCCGCGCCGTCAGCAATCCGCTGTCCGATGCTGCCTTCTTTCTCGGCTTGGGGCGGCTCACCGGTGGCAGGATCGAAGCGGTCCTGGCCGCTGCTCTGGTCCCCGGGATATGTCACTTCTTGGTGTTGACGATGCAAATGACGCTGTCGCTTCCGTTTCTACCCGGGGGTTTTGCTCAGAACCGGGATGTGATCATCACGACCGGCGTCACCTGGACAATCGTGTTGGTTCTGGCCGTCGGGGTTCGACTCAGCGCCACCAGCTCGATTCGAATTCCCGGTGCGCGGCGTATCCGTGACTGGCTGGAGCGGTTCCCGCTGCGCGAAATTCGACCCTTCTTCATCGGTTTCGCGGTTCTGACGATCTTCGACATCCTGATCCAGGGGTTGGCGTCGCGGGCGTTCGCTGTCGATATCGGTTGGACCGAGCTGGCTGCGAGAATTCCTCTGCTGTACATGGCGCTGATCATTCCGAGCCTGGGCAATTTCGGGACCCGCGAACTGGCGTGGGCCGGACTCTTTTCCGAGTTCGGCACGCGCGATCAGCTGATCGCCTACGCGTTCGCCGTCAATTCGGTCTTTTTGGTGCTGAATGTGGTGATCGGCCTGGTTTTCTTGAAGCGCTCGCTGCAGCTGATCTCCGAAGTGCGCCGCAACAAGCAGATCGGAGAACCGACTCCCGGGCTGCTGATCCGCGACCCGGCGAAGCCCGGGGCCCACCTGCCACCCGAGGGCGCCGAGGTGCCGATCAACACCTATTGGCTGCGTCGCATCAAGAAATCCGACGTCGAGATGTTCGTGCCCGGGGCCAAGAGGCCCGCTGCCGAAAACCTGGAAAAGGACTGACCCATGGTGTCTTTCAACTTCGTTCCCGACACGCGCGTTCCCGGCGCCTATGCCGAAATCGACAACACCCGGGCGGTGCGCGGCCTGGTCGCGGCCAAGCAACGGATCCT
>JAJDAM010000644.1 GCA_029261905.1 Deltaproteobacteria bacterium | reverse complement strand
AGACTCCAAGCGCCCCGCTGGAGGTCGTGAAGGCTGTCGACCTCGACCGCTCTGCTGGTCGTTGGTACGAGATTGCGAGCTTCCCGCAGCGCTTTCAACGGGGCTGCGTAGCGACCACGGCTACCTACACACGCCTGGAAGACGGTCGGATCCGAGTCGAGAACGAGTGCCTGGATGAGTCCTTCGACGGCGAGCTTCGCAGCGTCGAAGGGGTTGCCTGGCTGGCAGACCCAGACGCAAGTCCGGCCAAGCTGAAGGTCCGGTTCTTCTGGCCGTTCAGCGGCGACTATTGGGTCATCGAGCTCGATGCCGATTACCGATACGCCGTGATCGGACACCCCTCCCGAGAGTATCTGTGGATCCTGTCGCGAGACCCGACGATGGACCCCGAGGTGTATGAGATGCTGCGCTCTCGCATCGAGGCGCACGGTTTCGATCTCGAGCTGCTGAATCGAACCCCCCAGCGACCGCTCTCCTAGCAGCTCGGTTGGACTCCGAGATCCGCACGAACCCGTCGGCGGCCGACTGAATCATTCACTGCAAGAGAGATTTCGAGGTCCGACGACATGAGCAAAGCCGAAGCGCAGAGCCTGATCGCCACGCCCGCGATCGTCGGGGTCGGCGCTGCCATCGCCTGGGCGGGAAGCCAGGGCGGCTCGACCGTGGGTGCGCTTTCGCTCTTCGCGCTTTGCGCGATGCTGTCGTTCGGGCTGAACTGGCTGGTCTTCGTCCACGCCTACCTCGCACAAACCGAGCGCTTCTTCGATCTCACCGGCAGCATCACCTACGTAAGCGTAATCGCCGTGGCGCTCGCACTGAGCGGTAAACCCGACCCGCGCTCGCTGCTACTGGGCGTCATGGTGATCGTCTGGGCCGCGCGTCTCGGGAGCTTTCTGTTCGCCCGCATACGACGGGACGGCTCCGATGGTCGCTTCGACGAACTCAAGCCGAGCCTGCCCCGGTTCCTGATGACCTGGACGCTTCAGGGGCTCTGGGTTCTGTTGACCCTCGCGTGCTCGCTTGCCGCGATTACGACGGCGCGATCCGTTCCGCTCGGCGGCTTCGCCGCGTTGGGCACGTTGATATGGATCTTCGGCTTCACGGTCGAGGTGATCGCCGATCGCGAGAAGAGCCGCTTCCGGGGCGATCCGAACAACCGCGGCCGCTTCATCCAGAACGGGATCTGGGCCTGGTCTCGGCATCCAAACTACTTCGGCGAGATCACGTTGTGGCTCGGCGTGGCAGTCGTCGCCTTCCCGGTTCTTTCCGGCTGGCAGTACGCCACCCTCATCTCGCCTGTCTTCGTCTACTTGCTCCTCACCCGCATCAGCGGAATTCCGTTGCTCGAATCCCGGGGCAAGAAAAAGTGGGGACACGAGCCGGAGTATCAGGCGTATCGCGCACGAACCCCCGTTCTCTTTCTGCGCCCACCGCGGACATCCTGATCGAGGCACGCCTTTCGTTCAGGCGCGCGAGGAGCTCGAAGATTGAACGAGGACTCGCGATGAAGGCGCAGGCGCTCACTCGGCTTCGTCTGGTCGCATACTCGGCACCGTCCCTCGTGACTTCGGTCGCGGCGCTTCCCATGGCGCTGTTCGTACCGGCTTTCTACGCCGATGATCTCGGGGTTCCGTTGGCGGCAGTCGGAGCCGCGATCGCTTTTTCGCGCCTGCTCGACGTGGTGACCGACCCGCTGATCGGGGCACTGAGCGACCGGCTACGTTTTCCGCTCGGTCGCCGGAAGCCCTGGATGCTCATCGGAGCGCCACTCTTCCTGCTCTCCCTGTGGCAGATCTTCGTTCCTGGCGATTCCGCGTCTTTCACCCACCTGCTCATCTGGTCCGCGCTTCTCTATCTGGGCTTCACGATGATCGACCTGCCCCACAAGGCCTGGGGGGCGGAGCTTTCGAGCGACTACGACGAGCGATCACGCATCACGAGCTGGCGTGAAGCGATCGGGACGGCGGGTCAAGTGATCTTGCTCGCCGCGTTGGTCTGGCTCGCCGCGCAGGGAATCGAAGACGCAGTGGCGCAGCTGCGCTGGATCGCAGTGGCGATCGTGTTCGGCCTGCCGGTATTGCTCGCGATCTGTCTCTCGAGCGTGAGCGAGCGCGAGCCGGAGAGTTTCCCGCACGAACGGCGCAGCACGCTCGCCGGGCTCGCGATCGTCAGGCGCAACCCTGCCTTTCTACGCATGGTCGCTTGCGTGCTCTTCTTCGTTTCCGGTGTGGCGATCCAGGGGACGCTCCACCGACTCGTGCTCGCCGACGTCATGGGCGACGAAGCGCGCTTCCCCCTCATGATCCTTCTCGAGAATCTCGCGACCTTTGCTGGGGTTCCCATCTGGCTGGCGATCTCGCTGCGCATCGGGAAGCACCGGGCCCTGATGGCTGCGGCGTTCTGGATCGCGGTGTGGAGCCTGCCTCTCATCTTCATGCGGGAAGGCGATACTGCATTGCTGATCGGAACAGTTGTGATTCGCGGCTCGAGCTTCACTTCGATCCTGTTTCTCGCGAATTCGATGGCCGCCGACGTTATCG
>JAJDAM010000643.1 GCA_029261905.1 Deltaproteobacteria bacterium | reverse complement strand
GCGTAGTGGTCGGCAATGACCGCGAAGGCCGTCCCGGCAACCCGTCACTCGATGGGCTGGGGAAGCCGTACACGACACTCGGTTACCAGAACGGGCCTGGCTATCTGGGCGCGACGAGCGAACAACCCGAGGGCCCCAAGCACTTCCCTCATCTGGCCAAGGTTCACTCGACGATCAAGAGCGGTCGACCCGACCTGACCTCGGAAATCACGACCGACCCGGACTACCTGCAGGAAACCGCGGTGCCGTTCTTCTTCGAAACACACTCGGGTGAGGACGTCGCCATCTACGCGAAGGGTCCCGGCGCTTCGCTCTTCCACGGCGTGCAGGAACAGAACTACGTCTACCACGCGATGGTCGAGGCGCTTGGATGGAACGATCCGGCCCCTGATTCGGACGACGATTAGCTTCAGCCGAACAGGACGGGGAGTTCGCGGGGTGACCGGAAGCCGCGACCGGTGATGTGAACATCCTTCGCTGCGGGATCCGGCCGGAGATTCGGCAAGCGAGAGAAGATCCGATCGAACAGCACATTCGTTTCGAGCCGGGCGAGATTCATTCCGAGACATCGGTGCGGTCCGAATGCAAACGCCATGTGCTGCTTCTGTGGCCTGAAGATGTCGAACTCGGTCGGGCGCTCGTAGCGCGAAGGGTCGCGGTTGGCAGCGCCGAGATTTACCGCCACGGTTGCACCGGCGGGAATCACGATGCCTTCGACTTCTGTGTCTTCGGTACACAGGCGCCCGATCCCGGTCAGCGGAGCTTCCCAGCGCAGCCCTTCTTCCATGGCCTGCGGCAGCAGAGTGCGGTCGTCTCGAACCGCTGCGAGTTGCCCGGTGCTCATCAATCCGAACAGCAGGTTGCTCGAAGATCGATAAGTGGTTTCGGCACCCGCCGGAAGCAGCAGACGCAAGAAGCCGAGGATGTGGTCGTTGTCGAGGCGGTGACCATCGAGCTCCGCCTGAGCGAGCAGGCTGATCAGATCTTCTCCGGGTCGTTCACGTCGTTGCTCGATGATCGGCGTGAGGTATTCGGCAAGCTTTGCCGAAGCCGCCAAGCCGAGCTGCCAATCGAAAGCGACACAGATCAGTGCGATCGTCCATCGATGGAAGCGCGGCAGGTCCTCGGTCGGCAATCCGAGCATTCCGGCAATGACGTGTACCGGGAACCCGAATGTGAGGTCCCGCACGAGGTCGGCGTGGCCGCGCGATTCGAAATCATCGATGAAGCGGTCGATGACGGGCCGCACCACGTCCGATTCCCAATGTGCCAGAGAGTCGTTCGAAAACGCCGTCTGGATCAAGCCGCGGTAGCGGCTGTGCTCCGGTTCGTCCATCACCAGGATCGTTGGCCCCATGACGACACCCATCGCGGCCGCGTAGCCGGACGAGGAAAATGCCTTTCCGTTTCGGAGCACCTGCGAAACAGCCTTGTGACTGAGCACCTCCCACACATCGGGCATCTCGATACCCATCGCCGCCGCTTGCTCGACGCCCTGGAGCTGGCTGGGGTCGAGCTGTCGAACCGGCGCCTGCTCGAGTGCGACCGCCCATTCCGGATAGGGATCTCGCACTTCATCAGCGCCCATCGAACGGTCGAACAGTTCGAACGGGTCGTATGCATCGATGTCGATGGGCGGAGCCGCTTCCTGAGGTGAACCGTCGGCGAACATGATTCGCCTCCTGTCGATCATCTTTCGCTTCTCGAAACGAGAGGGAGCGATGATTCGTTCAGAGGGTCGCCGCGGTAGCCAGGCGGGTCAAGGCACGCGTCGGATCCGAACGGCGAAAGAAGTTCGGCCTTCGAACTCTCGGTACGGCGCGCGTCGTCGCCTAGCGTGGTCCAGGTCGGGGCTTCAGTCGCATTCGCTGGCCGCTCGTCAAGTCGACCAACACGACGTCCGGGTCCCGAAGGCTCGCGACCCTGTTGCGGCGCAAAAAGAAGTTCACGTCGTGAATCGTTTCGACCTTGAGATAGTCCCGACGAAAATCGTCACGCTCACCCAGTCCCCGCGACGGGGCTCGGAACACGTCCGGGCGCAGTTCGGACAACACATAGTCCCAGTCCCATTTCGAGTGGCCTGGAAAAAATCGATCGACCTCGAGCTTCGCGATGTGGCGATCCGATTTGCCGAGCACATCGTACGCCTTGCGACGGCTGAAATAGACGGGGACTCCTCCCCAATGAGCCGCCAGAGTGACACCGCTGTCGGTATGAAGCAGGAGATAGTGGGCGAAGTTGTAGTTGTTCCGGTTCGTGTCTCTGTGCATCGGCTCGGCACCCGGATCGAACCACTCGAACGTCCCGAGCAGCGGGTTCGAAATCACGGTCATCGTCGCCACGCCCATCAAGAACAAACCCAGCCGGGCGTGCGATCGTACCGCCAGCAAACGCCCTGCCACTTGCCAACACCCGAGCACCGCCAGCAGCAACAAGAACGGGAGCGCCGGAACCACGAAGCGGCTTCCGTAGCCGAAGATGAAGTCTCCGCCGACCCAAACGTTGTAGATCGCTGCGACTCCGAACAGAGCCCCCCACAACCAGACCACCGGCCGCCGTTCGCGGACCAATGCCAGCAATGCCAACGCGAGCGCGGGCAGCAGGTGGGGAAGCCATGCAATCAGCTCACCCAGGCCCGACGCCAGCATCAAAGGCCGTGGTGAACCCGTCGCCTTCAAGTAGTAGGTGTTCGGAAGGAAATCGCCGTAATAGAGCTGGCTGAAGCCCATCTGCACCGCGAGCGTGACGACCAGCACGACCAACCCGAATGGCAACAAGCGGGCCTCGCGACGCGACGCGGCAGCCGCTCCGAGCAACAACAGATAGTACAGTGCCATGTCGGGGCGAATCCACAGACCGCTACCCAACAGAAGCAACAGGCGGACCGTGCTTGGTGTGCTTGGTGCAGCCGGTTCTGTTGCGGTGCGGCTCGTCACGCTGGCACCGACATTCGCTGCGATCGCATAGGCCGAACCCACCAGCCAGAGTGTCACGAACGCGACGTCCGATCCCTGCAGACTCCAGATACCCAGAGGGGCACACAGAACGATCGCCAGCGCTGCGCCCGATGCAATCCACGGCTCCTCGGGGCACACGCGCCGAACGAGTCCCCAGAACAGCACCGTCGACGCCGTCAGCATCAGCAGCATCAGC
>JAJDAM010000642.1 GCA_029261905.1 Deltaproteobacteria bacterium | reverse complement strand
GTCGCGCCGCTGAACGTCAACTACCGCTACGTCGAAGAAGAACTGCTCTACCTGTTCGAGAATTCGAAGTCGCGCGCGCTGCTGTACCACGCGGCTTTCGCACCCTACGTCGCTTCCATTCGTGAGAAACTCTCCGGCCTCGATGTCTTGATTCAGGTTGCAGATGATTCAGGGAACGATCTGCTTTCCGGTGCGGTCGACTACGAAACGATGCTTGCCGAGCAATCGAGCGACATGCCGGCCATCGAGCCGTCGCCCGATGATCTCTATATTCTGTACACGGGTGGCACCACCGGGATGCCGAAGGGTGTGTTGTGGCGTTCCGCCGACATCTTCGTCGCTGCGATGGGGGGCCGGCGAATGGACGGCAGCGAATTCCCCGACCTCGATGCGATCGCGGCCAACACCGCGATCGGCGGCGCGGTCCGCACGCTGATCGGCCCGCCGCTGATGCACGGCGCGGCTCAATGGGCGAGCTTCATGATGATGAACATGGGAGCGACGCTGGTGCTCCCCAACATCGTCGAGCGACTCGATCCTGACGATTTCCTGACCACCGCCGAACGCGAGAAATGCATCTCGTTTTCGATCGTCGGAGACGCATTCGCGCGACCGATCCTCGATCAACTCGGCAAGAAGGACTACGACCTGTCGAGTCTCCGGGTCGTCGGCTCGGGTGGGGCACCGCTTTCCACCGCAAACAAGAAGCGCTTTCTCGACAAGCTCCCCGAAGTGACGATCATGGATGCGATCGGTTCTTCGGAAACCGGCGCCCAGGCCACCAATCCCTCCACCAAAGACAGCGGTGTCACCACCGGAGACTTCAAGCCCGGGCCCGGTGCCTGCGTGGTATCGGAAGACCTCACCCATGTCCTGCCGCCGGGCAGCGATGAACTCGGTTGGTTTGCGCAGCAGGGCCGCGTGCCGTTGGGGTACTTCGGAGACGCCGAAAAGACCGCGCGCACTTTCCCGGTGATCGATGGCGTCCGTTATTCGGTTCCGGGCGATCGCGCGCGCAACCGCGAAGACGGCAGCATCGACGTGCTGGGCCGCGATTCGGTCACCATCAACTCGGGTGGTGAGAAGATCTTTGCCGAAGAGGTCGAGGGCGCGTTGAAGCAACACCCCGACGTCTACGACACCGTCGTCGCGGGTCGCGCCAGCGAACGCTGGGGACAGGAAGTCGTTGCGATCGTGCAGTTGCGAGAGGGCGCGACCGCTGACGGCGCTGAACTACTCGCCGAGGCAGCCAAACACATCGCTCGATACAAGCTGCCGAAGGAATTCGTTTTCCGCGATCACATCCAGCGCAGCCCGAGCGGCAAAGCCGACTACCGCTGGGCGAAAGAGCAGGCCGGGAGCAGTGACGACTGAGGGAAGTGGCGCGGTAGCAGATCGCGCCGGTCAGTCGTCCGATTCGAAGCGGCTCTGAAATCCGGCTTCGAGTCGTCGCTCGTGGTTTTTCTCGCGCTGCGACCACACGATTCCGGCAGCCCCTAGACCCGCAAGCCAACTGAATACGAGCATTTCCGTGCTCATCGCAAAATCGAAGTATCCGACCAGTGCCGCGGGCAGCAGGGCTGCGAACAGCGAGGCCTTGCTCACCACGAACCACTCGAAACCGTGAGTTCGCACACGGTCCCAGTACTCGAATGCCGCCAGTTCACGGTCGGAACTCGCGTGGGTCGGTTCCGGCACAGTCCATTTGAAGGTTTTCACGGTCACCCCCAGTGTTCAAACGTCGTACTCCACGTATCGGCCGACTCACTCGAAACTTGGGGGGCTGCGCAGTTGGGAACGGAGACGCCTGGAAACGAATCGTATCGACTGTTCGAACATGTATCCGAAATCGCCGTGCTTTGCTGCTCGATCGATGTCTTTTTCGGCTCGCCCGTGCGGATATCGGTGGACCAGAAAGAGAATCTTGTTTCAGTGTGCAGGCTGACAGCGTAAAATGCGGCGGGTCCTGAATGGAGGGAAACCATCCCATGCGCATCCGACTTGCTCACCTCATTGCCGGTCTAGTGGCCGTCACGACTCTACTCGCAGCCGGCAGCGCGAGCGCCCAGACGGTACGCATCGTCAACTACTCCGACTGGGCGATCGAGTTTGTGTATCTCTCGTATACCGGGGCTTGGGACTGGGGGCCGGACCAGCTCGGCGACGACATCTTGTACGCCGACGAGTACATCGACATTCCCGCCTACTGCGCCTACTACGACCTGCGCCTGGTCGACGAAGATGGCGATGAATGCGTCGTGAGCAACATCTACCTCTGCAACGAAGCCATCGACATCACGAACGATGATTTGTTGTCGTGCGTCACCGAAACGGCGGTGTTCGGCGGGGTGGGAGGCTCTCCATCCGCGACCTGTGGCATCGGCTTCGAGCTGGCGTTCATCTTGCCACCGCTGCTCTGGATGCGACGGCGGAGAATCGCGTCTCCGCTCGGGTCCGCGATCGAAAAGGAAGCCCTGTGACCGTTCGATTTTCTACGATCGCCGCCATTGCTGCAACGATGGGAACTTTGCTCGTGGCGAGCATCGCGAGTGCGCAGGGAGTCCGCCTCGTCAACGACTCCAGTTGGAACATCAACAACCTGTATCTATCACCTACTGGCAACGCGCTATGGGGTCCCGACCAGCTCGGCCAGCACATTCTGGAGTCCAATGGCGGATCGGTCGACATTCCCGATGCGTGTGGGTACTACGATCTGCGGTTCGTCGATGAGGACGACGACGAGTGTGTCGTCAGCAACATCCACCTTTGTAACGAGGCCGTCAGCATCTCGGACCAGGACCTCCTCCACTGTGTCGGAGCCACCGAGGTTCAGCCCGCGGCGCCGGTTTACCCGGTCGTTCGGCTCGTCAACCAGTCGGATTGGAACATCAACAACCTCTTTCTTTCACCGACCGGAAATGCGAGATGGGGGCCCGACCAACTCGGCCAGAACATCCTGCCCGCGAACGGGGGCTGGGTCGAGATCCCCGCGGCGTGTGGGTATTACGATTTGCGCTTTCTCGATGAAGACGCCGACGAATGTGTCGTGAGCAACATTCACCTGTGCAACGAGGCGGTGAGCATCTCGAATACCGATCTGCTGCAATGTACGGCGGCGTCCCAATAGCGACGAACCGCCCCCATTCCAACGAGGAGCGATCCGTGAGCCGAGAGGAGCGACGAGACGAGTTCGGATTCGCCGGCCCGCTGCCTGCGAGCCATCGACTGCGAAAGATCCACGATCCGGGTTTCCCGACCGGCCCCGAAATCGGAGAGCGCCTGCCCGACTTCGAGCTCGAAGATCACACGGGGCGACGCGTCTCGCTTCACGCGGATCGGGGCAACTCGAAAGCGGCCGTCGTGTTCTTTCGATCGGCAGTGTGGTGACCGCCCTGCCTGACGCAGCTCGGTGAGCTGCAAGACGCACTGCCCCGATTCGAATCGAACGGCATCAAGCTCTACGCGGTGAGTTACGACGACCGAGAGGCGTTGGCCGCCTACGCACAGGCGCGTGGGATCGGCTTTCCGTTGCTCTCCGATCCCGACTCCGCGGTGATCCGACGCTACGGCATCTTGAACACGCTGATCGACGAGCGGGACACACCGTTCTTCGGCATCCCGAACCCGGGCACCTATCTCGTCGATGAATCAGGCGTCATTGTCGAGAAGTTTTTCCCACGTCACATCGCGATGCGCGAAAGCGCGGACACCTTGCTCGACTCGGCGCTCGGCGAGCTGTTGATGGGCGAAGCATCGAGCGTAGATGCTGGCGACGAAGACATCCGCGTCGAGGCCTTCCTGCACGGTGGCGGCGGCACATTGAAGGCCGGCCCCATGCGCCGCCTCGTCGTCCGCTTCACACTGCGCGACGGACTCCACATCTACGGCGAGCCGGTCCCCGATGGCATGGTGGCGACGACTGTCCATGTGACGGGACCGAAAGGCTTCCACGCCTTCGAACCCGTTCTGCCTCCGACCGAGCCACTCACACTGCCCGGGCTCGAGGCCCCCCTCCACGTCTGGAGCGGTACGGTCGATTGGGTGATCCCGGTGTATGCCGATGCGGACCTGTTCCCAATCGACGACGAACCGGCACAAAGAGAAATCGAACTCGAGCTGGCGGTTCGCTACCAGGCGTGCGACGACAAGATCTGTCTCGTCCCCCGCACCGAGCAGCTCTCGATGCGTATCCCGCTCGGCGGGTTGGAGGTTCCGTCGCTGATGGGCATGGGAGAGGTCGATCAGAATCGAGCGGTCGAAATGGATTCAGCAAAGTACTTCGCTCAGCTGAATGCCCGCCAGACAGCCGCCCGTGGATCACGCGATACGGAGTTGTAGGCAATGGACTGGAAAATCTTTCTGACAGTTTTTGGCGCGGTCTTCATCGCCGAGTTGGGTGACAAGACACAGCTGGCAACGATGCTCTTCGCAACAGACAAGGAAGTCAGCAAATGGACTGTGTTCGTTGCGGCATCAGCGGCACTCGTGGTGGCTTCAGCGATTGGGGTCCTGGCAGGCAGCCTGCTATCCGATTATGTAGACGAAAAGTATTTGCACTATGTCGCAGGTGTAGGATTCATCGTGATTGGCGCATTCACTCTGTATAGAGCATGAAACGCATGACAGACAGCCGGACACATCGCTGAACTGTTAGTCCGGCTGGGGGCAGTGAGTACGATGGGTCTACTTCTCGCTGTTCTCCTCCTTGCTGCAGCGCCCCGCCTGGCCGCGGCAGACGAGACTCCGCCGCCAGTCATCGAGTCGAAGTTCGAGCTCTTCGTCCGCACGCCGGCCGAGTCGAGCGCGTTCTACGCATTGCTGGGCTTCTCCGAGGTGCACGCGAAGCCGGACGGCTACACCACGCTGCGAAGTGGTTCTACTGTGGTTGCGCTGTCGCCCCTTCCGCCGTGGCTACCGCTCCACTGGGTGGGCTTCCTTCGGCATCCCCCTCTCGGAACGGAGATCGTGCTCTACAAGCCCGACCTCGAGGCCTCGCGGGCTTCGCTGAGTGCTGCAGGCCACTCGCCTAGTCAGATCGTTCTGCAACCTTGGGGTCATCGCGACTTCCGGGTGACAGATCCGGACGGCTACTACATTCGTGTTTCAGAAGGCAGGGCGGTTCCGACCACCGCTAGTCCGTTGGTCCGGCTACATCGATAGGACTTCGATAGAACATCGATAGGTTCGCGTTACCCTCGGCGCAACACGCGGGCGTCGCCGGAGCGAACCGTGAAGTGCTCCTGGTCGAGCAGTTCCATCAGCGGCATTGCGGTGCGGCGAGTCGTGCCGATCAGGGCTTTGTAGTCCTGTGTTTCCAGGCTTCCGCGGTCGCGGATGTGAGCCGCCACTTTTTCGCGCAGCACATCGACGGCTTCGGCGTCGAACCAGAAATCTCCGGGGGCGCGGACCAGTTTGCCGTTGCGCACGAGGTATGCGAGCAGATTCTCGAAGTGATCCAGGCTGGCTCCGTGCCGCTCACTCCAGTCCTTGAGCGACGGGGGCTCGAGCGCAGCCGCGCGCGCTTCTTCGATCATGCGGGCGATGACGGCCTCGTCCTTGGCGCCGAGCGTTGGACTGTAGTCGGGCAACCGCCCGCAATCGGCCTCGATCACCAGTGCACCGCGATCGCGGAGTCGTCCGATCACGCATTCCGCCGCGTCGCGCGACACGTTGTCGGGCAAGCTGCCGCGCAGGGCTGCGGTCGGCATGCCGGGTCGAATCGGCTCGGCGGCGTGATACGCGGAGAGCGCTGCGAGCAGACGGTTTTCCAGCGCGTCGATCGAATCGCGGTGGAGCAGGCGGTGGCTCGACGTCTGCGACACCTGGTCGGCGGCACGAATGGACGCCAGCGCATCGTCATAGGTCGAGGAATCGAGCCCCGCCTCGCGGCGAAGGCGATCTCCCTCGATGCCCGAAAGACCGGTGCGCCGAATTCGAACCATCAGAGCGTCTTCGGGTTTGCCCGCGGCAATCAACTCGAGATCCGCGTGCAGGGTCGGGTCTGTGCGGCGGCGATGCGGCGGTGCGACGTCGAGTACGATCCCGCCTCCGACCGTCGAGCCTCCCATCTCGTTTCTCGCGAAACCGCGTGCGATGAATCGGTCGCCTGGAACCAACGGGACGGCCTCTCCGTCGATGTGAAGCCGCGCGTAGCCAACGGAGCCCGGCTGCAGCGCGGGGGCTCCGATCGGCGCGAGGCGCCCCCGACGCTCTGCGGTGCCGGAGAGGAACTCGATCGCCGCCTGGTCCTCGATCACAGGCGCAGCATCGAGCCACCACAGCTTCACGTCGGCGGTCTGCGTCGGTTCGATCGCACTCTGAATCGAAATGACCTGCCCGCGCGCGATCTCATCGAGTTCCACGCCCTGAAGGTTCACCGCACACCGGAGGCCGGGTGGGCAGCTCTCGACCGAAACGCCGTGGCTCTGCAACCCACGGATGCGACAACGCCGAGCGGTCGGTTGGATCTCGACCGCGTCTCCGACCGAAAAAGAACCTCCCACCAGCGTCCCCGTCACGACACAGCCGAAACCCTTTGCGGCGAAACTGCGATCGATGGAAAGACGCGGGGTCCCCGTTCGGGGGGTGCGCGGTTTCGCACCGCTGATCGATTCACCGATGGCCGCGCGCAACGTTTCGATTCCATCGCCAGTCAACGACGAAACCGGAATGATGGGCGAGCCTGCGAGCGAAGTCGTCTCCAATAATTCCGCGACCTCCTCGCCAGCCAGTTCCGCCAGCTCGGATTCGGTGTTGTCGATCTTCGTCAACGCCACGACACCGCGATCGATGCCGAGCAACTCGCAGATCGCGATGTGTTCGCGGGTCTGCGGCATCACGCCTTCGTCGGCGGCCACGACCAACACGACCATGTCGATCCCGGAGGCACCCGAAACCATCGTGCGTACCAGGCCTTCGTGGCCGGGTACGTCGACGATGCTCACGCGCCTGCCGTCGGACAGATCCAACGGCGCAAAGCCCAGGTTGATCGTGATCCCGCGCGCCTTTTCTTCGGGGAGTCGATCGGTCTCGACACCCGTGAGCGCGCGAATCAGAGCCGTCTTGCCGTGGTCGATATGACCCGCGGTGCCCAGGACGAGCTGGTCTTCAG
>JAJDAM010000641.1 GCA_029261905.1 Deltaproteobacteria bacterium | reverse complement strand
GTTCATCCCCGGATTGCGCGATCTGACGGATCGGATCCATGCACTCGGAGCGAAGATCTCCGTCCAGTTGCAGCACGCGGGCAAGGTCTCCACCACGGATCTCGCGGAGGGTCGTCCTCTGAGCGTTCCATCGAAGGGTGTCATCGCGATGGAGGGGGTCCTCGACGATCTGACCTCGAAAGAGATCAGCGCCATCGTCGGCAACTACGCGAAGGTCGATCCGGGCAACCTGTTTCTCGAACTCGACGAGGACGAGATCCGCAGAATCATCGGTGCGTTCGTCAGCGCCGCAGGCCGTGCGAAGCGCGCCGGCTTCGATGGGGTCGAGGTTCACGCGGGCCACGGTTATCTGATCAACGAGTTCCTGTCGCAGCATTGCAATCATCGCGAGGACCAGTGGGGCGGGGCACTCGAGAATCGGGCGCGTCTAATGGCCTGCATCCTGCGCGAGACGCGAGAGGTTGTCGGGGACGACTTCGGGGTCTGGGTGCGACTCGATGCAGAAGAGGTCGACCTCGAAAACGGCATCACGACTGCCGACGCAATCGAAACCGCGCGGATCGCCGAGGCCGCCGGAGCCGACGCGATCCATGTCAGCCGCTATGGGAAGTCGAGCGGCATCGGATTCACCTCGATGATCGTCCACGAGGCGTCCGAGTTGCTTCCGTATGCATCGGCGGTCAAACAGAGCGTCGATATCCCGGTCATTGCGGTGGGCCGCATCCTGCCCGAGGCCGCCGATCGTGCGATCGCTGCGGGCGAGGCGGACTTCATCGCGATGGGACGCCAGCTGCTCGCGGATCCCGAGCTTCCCAACAAGCTTCGCGAAGGGCGCGTCGGCGAGATCCGGCCCTGCATTCATTGTTACACGTGTGTGGGGCAGATCTTCATCAACGAACCCGTCAAATGCGTGGTGAATCCGGCTTGCGCGCGCGAATCAGAGTTCCCGATCGAACCCGCAGCGATCCCCAAAGACGTTCTGGTCATCGGCGGCGGGCCGGCCGGCCTGGAGGCGGCCCGGTTGGCCGCGCTGCGCGGCCATCGTGTCACCGTGTGCGAACGGGAAAATCACCTGGGCGGTACGGCGTTTTTTTCTTCGATGGTCTGGGAACCCAACGGGGATCTGGTTCGCCACCTCGAAGGCGAACTGCGACGCTTGGGGGTCGCGATCGAGCTGGGACGCGAGGTGACGCGCGAGTTCGTCGTGGACCGCGGCGCGGATGCAGTCGTCGTTGCGGTCGGGGCGAGGCGGGAACTCCCCGATGTCAAAGGCGCCGACCGATCCAATGTGTTCAGCGGAGACGCGTTGCGCGGGTTGTTGTCCGGGACGGGTGGCGATTCGAAGTTGTCGTTCGCCCAGCGGGCGTTGGTGAAAGCCGGCCAGAGCTTGTTGAATATCGGTGAGCATCCCGATCGCGTCCGCGAACTGTCGAAACGCTGGATGCCGCTGGGCAAGAAGGTGGCGATCGTCGGCGGGGGCCTGGTGGGGTTGGAACTGGCCGAGTTTCTGGTCGAGCGCGGGCGCCATGTAACGATCATCGAATCCTCCAGGGCATTCGCACCCCAGATGGCGATTCCGCGCCGCTGGCGCACGCTGCATATCCTGCGCGAGCACGGTGCCGAGCTGCTGCTCCGGGCCCGCGTACTTGCGTTCGGCGAAGCGGGTGTCGAAATCGAGTTCGACGATGGCGAACTCCGGTTGATCGAGGCGGACCAGATCCTGATCGCGACGGGCGTCGTCCCCGATACTGCGCTCGCCGATTCGCTCGAGGGCCTGGGGTGCGAAATCCATTCGATCGGTGACGCGAGCGAAGTGGGCTATCTGGAAGGCGCGATGGCGAGCGGCGCCCGGGTCGGTCGCGCGCTGTAGCACCGCCATCGGGTCGCGAAAAGGGTTACAGTGTCGACCGGCTGCGGAGCCCGCAGCTCGATGAACCGTCGATCCCTTTCACGACGAACAGCACGACGAACAGCACGACAAGCATCACGAAGAAGCGACGACAAACGACGCCGAGAGCCGAGAAAAAGCCGAAAAGGACGGACCCAATGGAGTATTCAGAGCCCGAATACATTGAAATCACCCCCGAACTCAAAGAACGCATCGATGCGTTTCGGGAAGAGCACAAAGGCGAGCCCATCGGCAACGTCGCTGATCGGATCTTGTTCGAGGACGACGACGTCCGCATCTGGGAGTTGAAGCTGGCACCCGGCGAAGCGAGCGACCTCCACCGACACGATCACAACTACTACCTGGTCATCTTCTCGGGTGACATGGTGGCCGGCGTGATGCCAGAAGCGGGCCCAATGGGAGACGCCTTCATCGGGAAGATCCCCAAAAAGGGAAACACCGTCAGCGTCCCGAAGGGCAATACCGAGTGGGCATTCAACGTCGGCAAGGAGCCCTACTACGAGATCCTGATCGAGCTGAAGAAGACCTGATGAGCCGACGTCGCGGCGGACAGAGGCAGTCCGGTAGCGCCGATTCCGACCGCGCATAGCGGGTCGACGGGATCGGATGCGCAATCGCGAGAGGTGGCTCTCGGCCGGGTTGTTCCTGGCAGCACTGGCGACGCTGTTGTTGGAGCTGTTGGATTCGCGGCTGCTCTCGGTACTGACCTGGTACCACCTCTCCTTCTTCGCCGTCTCACTCGCGATGCTCGGTATGGCGGCCGGCGCGATCTTCGTATTTCTGTCGGGAGATCGTTTCGAAGGGGACGGCCTGCGGGTTCGGCTCCCGCGTTGGACGATGGCGCTCGCGCTGTCGATCCCGACGACCCACGTGCTGAGCCTCTACATCCCACTGCCCGACCTGGCTGCGGTCGTGTTCAGCGTGGGGCTGGCGGATGTCGGCTGGCTCGCAGCGGCGACCGTCATTCTGACGATCCCATTTTTTGTTTCGGGTGTCGTGATCACCGCGGGGCTCACCCGCGCGGGCGGATCGATTGGTCGCTTGTACGCCGCAGATCTGTTGGGCGCATCCGCCGGTGCACTGCTGATCGTCCCACTGCTCGACCTGACCGACATCTCATCGGCCGCATTCGCGGCCGGTGCCGCCGCTTCGGCAGCCGCACTGTGTTTTTCCCGTGCACTCGAACGACCGTGGGGTGTCGGTTCGCTGGCGATCGTCGCTTCGCTGGTGCTGGCGACGATCATCAATGCCTCGATCGACGACGGAATCGGGGTGGTCTACGCGAAGGGCCGCAGGATCGACGGCCCGCTGCTTCAGCGTACGGTCTGGAACTCCCACTCGTTCATCACGATTGGGCAGCCCAAAGCGAATCAAGCGCCGTGGGATTGGGGGCGAGGCGAGCATGCCGACGATACCCGCGTGACCTGGGCTTCGATGCAGATCGACGGTGCCGCCGCGACGCCGATCACGAAATGGAATGGCGACCCGACGTCGCTGGGGTGGGTCGAACAGGGCGTGACTTCGCTGCCGTACCGACTGCGCCAGGGCGATGCGGCGGTGATCGGGGTGGGAGGCGGTCGAGACTTGTTGGCCGCGATCGGCCATGGCAGCACGTCGGTCACCGGAATCGAGATCAATCGCACGTTCGTCGATGTGCTGCAGGGCTCTCACCGCAAGTTCGCGAACCTGGCCGATCACCCCGGCATC
>JAJDAM010000640.1 GCA_029261905.1 Deltaproteobacteria bacterium | reverse complement strand
CAGGTGACTTCGATCGCGGCATATGTGCTCGTCGGTGTCGTGATGTGGACGGCCGTGTTGAAATCGGGCGTGCATGCCACACTGGCTGGCGTTGCCCTTGCCGCGTTCATTCCGATGCGAGACCCCGCGGATCCGAACCATTCGCCGTTGCGGACGCTCGAGCACGACCTGCACCAGGCCGTGGCCCTCTTCGTTCTGCCGTTTTTCGCGTTCGCAAATGCGGGTGTCTCAATCGCCGGCGTCGGTGTGGGCGACCTGCTGCATCCGGTGCCACTCGGTATCGCTGCGGGTTTGTTCATTGGAAAGCAACTCGGTGTGTTCGCGTTTTGTGCAATCGCGATCAAGCTCGGCCTGGCCAGGCTGCCCGAGGGTGCCGGCTGGGGCGGGTTGTACGGAGTCGCGATTCTTTCCGGTGTCGGTTTCACGATGAGCCTGTTTGTCGGCGGACTCGCGTTCGAAAACGTCGCGATGGAGTCGGAGATCGTATTCGACGAGCGACTCGGCATCATCGTGGGGTCACTGTTGTCGGGCGTCTTCGGATCCCTGGTCTTGTATTGGACACTGCCTCGAAACACCTGATCGCGGCCGCCCCTGTTTCACCGGACCGTGGCACAGCAATGACCGCCTTCCGTAGCCAGAGACCTGATTGGCTTGTAGACTCCGGCCACCTCGTTCGAGGACGATCCCAACTCGATGCCGAGATCACCCGAATAAACAAGAGAAAGAGAGAGGTCGAATGTCTCTAGCAAGAACCCACGACACCCGCTGGTCGATCGTATCCCTGGTCGTCGCGGCCGGCTTCGCCTTTGGCTGCGCCGGTTCGAACGTCTATTCGACACAAAACGCATCGAACGAGCGAATTCCGCAGCCGGGCGTCCTGCTCGTATATGATTTCGCGGTCTCGCCGAACGACGTCGTCGCCGACACACTCGGCAATGAGTTCCGGAGTGAGGCCAGCCGACAGTCGAAAGCAACCGGGACCGCCTACGAGACCGCGGCTTCGCTTTCCGAGCAGCTCGTCGAAAAATTGAACGAGCGTGGGATCACAGCCGAACGCGCTTCGAACGATCGCCGCCCTCCGCTGAATGCCATCGTGATCAAGGGCCAGTTCCTGACGATCGACAAGGGAAGTCGCACCGCGAGGATGGTGATTGGCTTCGGTGTAGGATCCACGGAACTGAGAGTTCGCGGGCAGGCCTACCAGGCCCGGGAGGGCGGACTGCGCCGTCTTGCCGCAGCCGAGATCGATTCTCACGGTTCGAGAACACCTGGGATGGCGGTTCCCGTAGCCGGCGGCGCGATCGCTGGTGCGGCCGCCACTTCGGCAATCATCAGCGGCGGGATGAACATCGTCAGAGAAACGCGCGGTGTCATGCATGACGATGCGGGCCGGATCGCTGACGAGATCGCGAAGCGATGTGAGTCCTTCTACAAAACTCAGGGTTGGCTCTAGCAGGCTGCGGTGGATCCAACGATCGACTTGCGTGAGTTCGACGGGTTTGCACTCCGGATCGTCGAACTGGATCGCGGCGGTACGATCACTCTGTTAGGATTCGAAGCCCCAATCGTCAGGAGGAGTTCGATGATTCACTCGAGATTCTGGGCCTGCTGGTTCGTCACAGCCGCCATCATCTTCATCGCATCGGCAGGGATCGCGGCCGACGACGCAGAGCCCACCGCCGATGAAATTGCTGCCGCAAAGCTGGCGGCTGCGGAGGCGGACCTGGCGGATGCCATCGCCGAGATCAAGCTGATGTCGGATTTCCT
Organism: Deltaproteobacteria bacterium; assembly: GCA_029261905.1. Taxonomy (GTDB): domain Bacteria; phylum Myxococcota_A; class UBA9160; order UBA9160; family SMWR01; genus JAJDAM01. The sequence goes on along the minus strand of JAJDAM010000640.1, from coordinate 755 downwards.
GGCCGCGCAGAAGAGCTTCTCCTTCGACGCAGTGCTCGGTTTCGATTCGGTTCAAGCCAATGGCATGAAGCTCGAATTTGGAGGCATTCGAAAAGTCTCGGTTCGCCGGCCGGATCGGGTTCGCGTCGAGGCCAAGCACCGGGACGGATCCGGTTCGACCCTGTTCTTCGACGGGAAAGCGATCTCGGTCGACCTGCCGGAGGCAGCCGCCTACGTCTCGGTCGAAAAGCCCGGAACGATCGACGAAGCGATCGACTATCTGGTAGACGATCTGGGTACCCCGGCGCCGCTCTCTGACTTGCTGCACAGCGGCGTGCTGAACGAGGTCATCGATCGCATCGACTCCGGCACGGTGGTCGGCGAGACGACGATCGCCGGAACTCCCTGCTACCACGTTGCGGTCCGCAGCGAGGCCGCCGATGCGCAGCTCTGGATCGCAGATGGCGACCAGCCACTCCTTCAACGGATCGTCATCACCTACAAGACGGCCGAGGGAAGTCCGCAGTTCTGGGCGCAATTCTCGAATTGGAATCTCGAAGCGAAGACTCCCGACGAGCTCTTCGTTTACGAGCCGCCGGAAGGCGCGGCCAGGATTCCGATTGGCGCCGCAGTAGCCGACGCGAAGGCCGCACAGGAGGGTTCGAAATAATGTCGCGAACACACACCCGACAACTGGTCTGGATCGGCGTAGTTCTAGCCGTCCTCTTTCTTGCGATGGACGCAGCTTCACGCGGGCGTGGCGGCGGCGGCGGTGG
>JAJDAM010000639.1 GCA_029261905.1 Deltaproteobacteria bacterium | reverse complement strand
ATCACACGTGTGCGCGTGAAGGTCAACTGCACGACGAACTGCATCTACTACGACCGCTGGGTGGCGATCTTCGGCGGCGGTTACGCGCCCGAGGGCGATCCGAACCACGCCTCCTACGACGCGACGTCGACCGCCACAACCAACCGGCAGGGACGAGCGGTGTTCATGGTCGACATCACATCGGGCGAACTGCTTGCGATGCGCCGCTTCGACGATGTGGCGACCGATGGAAACACCGACATGAAATACGCGTTCGCGGCCAAGCCGGCCGTTTTCGACTTGAACCACGACGGGTACGCGGATGTCGCCTACTTCGGAGACCTCGGCGGCGATTTGTGGAAGTGGGTCATCAGCGACGCTGTGCCCGATGCCGTCAACAACAGCAGTACGGTTCCGATCGAACATCGCTACGACAGCATCGGCGACACCGGCTGGAAATTCTTGAAGATCCTCATGGCAGAGAATTGCGACGCGACCGATGGCTGTGATGGCGCGAATCCGGGACCGCCGCCGCATTTCAAGAGCTTCTACTTTCCACCGGCCGGGGCTCTGGTGGGTTCGAGACTGTATCTGGCGCTCGGCAGTGGTGAGCGTGCCGATCTCGACTATCTCGGGACCGTCGACGAAGAGAACAACCGCTTCTACGTGTTTCACGATCGCGATGCGCTCGAACGGGAGCTCGCGCTCCCGACGGCCGGTACCGCGCGCTACACCGACAAGGACGGCGATTCCGATTTCGTGGACGTCTCGACGCTGACCGGAAGTTGCACACCTCCGCCGAGTCCGGCCGTCGGGTTCTACTTCGATGGAGCGGTGGGAGAGAAGTTCGTTACCGACACGGCGATCTTTTTCGGCGTCGTCCTCACGGGTTCCTATATACCCGGATCGACCAGCAACCCCTGTGACGCCGGAGGCAACTCGTTTCTCTATGGTTTCGATCTGTTCTGCGGTGAGGGCAAGCTGACGGATCCTGCCGATCCGATGGGTTCGAAACTGACCCGGATCAGCCTCGGCGATGGGCTGCCCAATCATCCGCGCGTGTCGGTCGGGCCGGTCAGCGACGGCGGCGGTGGCGGCGACTGCAACGATGTCGTCATGGTGATCACGAGTGAGAGTGGCGGCTATCAAGATTGCCCGGGTGGACGACCTGACAGCGGGTTGAGCGTCGAGACCTGGCGAGACGAGTAGGCGCAGCACGCCGGGGAGGTCGGGATATGGGTCGGATCGGAAGAGCCAGCAGCGCGATCGCGAGTTTGAGCTGGCTCGCGCTGGCGGCTTGTGGCGGAGGGACCGAGTCCTCAACACCATCGGCGACCGTTCAACCGATCGGTGGATCGGCGATTTCGAAAAGTCGAACAGAACAGAAGCCGCTCGACTCGAGCATCGGGCAAGCGGGTTCGATGCCAGACGCAAAGGCGGTCGCGCCCGTCGCCAACCGGCCCCCGCGCTTCACGGGGGTACAGGTCAGCCCCGGCCGCCGTATCGAATCCGGCCAGGACGTCAGTGTGATCGCACATGCGGTCGATCCCGACGGTGACGAAGTCACACTCGAGTACAGCTGGCAGGTCAACGGCGATTCGACCGAGGAAACGGGCCGGGTATTCAGCACATCGGGCCTTGCACGAGGAGACACCGTTCAGGTCCGTGTCATCGCCCGCGACGGCCGCAGTTCGAGCGATCCGATCGATGGTCCCGAACTCGTCGTTCAGAACGGCTTGCCGCGTGTCACCTCGCTACCCGGCGCTCCGGGGGCGGACGGGGTGTTTCGCTACCAGGTTCGGGCCGAGGATCCCGAAGGCGATTCGAATTTTCGCTACCGCCTTCTCGAATCGCCCGACGGCATGGCGATCAGCCAGTTGGGAGGTCTCGTCGTATGGACGCCCAGCGCCGATCAGCAAGGGGCCTTCCCGATCGAGATCGAGATCGAGGATGCTGGCGGTGGGACCGCCACGCAGAAGTTCGAACTGCGGCTCGATGCCTCTGCACAGCCGCCGGCTTCCCGGGCGGAGTAGGGAATATGAGTAGGGGGCCAGAGTAGCGGCCAGTCGCTATGCGGCGTCCACCGCGTCATGGATGGACTGCGAGAGCGCTACCACGGCTCGGGTGCCAGCACGCGGCGCGGTCAGCCCATTTGCGAGTACGCAAGCGGCGAGGTCCTTGCCCGGGTCCGCCCAGGCGGTATTCACCAGGAAGTGTCCACCGTGGCCGAAAGTCCCGGGCGTCGCGGTCTTGCCGCAATCGTCGAGACCCGGATGGACGTGCTTGAGATGGAACCCCAGACCCCATGGGATGTCGATCTGAAACGTTCTGTCGATCGAGCCGACGGCGTTGGGAAACGTGGCCATGCGAACCGTTTCGGCGGATAACATGTGGCCACCGGGGCCGGTGCCGCCATCGAGCAAGGTGCGATAGAAACGGATCATCTGGTTCGCACGCGAGACGCCGTTGCCTCCCGGAATGACGGCGTTGTGTGTCACGGGGTCATTCCACCAGGCCGCGTCCGTTGGCGCACCCTTCTCGTCACGCGCACTGACCGGCATGGGTGGATGGCTCAATACATCCGGGTTGCCGAGGCAGAAGCCGTCGCTGCTGATTCCGGCCGGGTCCAGCACGCGCTTTCTCAGTGTGTCCCAAAGGGGTTCATCGCGCAGGCGCTGGACGATTTCTGCGACGATGAACCAGCTCGAGGATGGGTGATAGCCACGATCCGTGCCCGGCTCCCACTGGGCTTCCATGTCGCAGACGGCGCGGAGTGCCTCATCCCAGTTTCGCGACACACGCGCGAGAGCGTTCATGTTGCTGCCCGAATCCGGAAAGCCACCCCGGTGCGAAAGCAAGTGGGCGATCGTGCACGCCTTCTTGCCGCGGGTTCCGAACTCGGGGATGAATTTGTGTACCCGGTCACGGAGCCGGGCACCGCCCTCTTCGATGATCTGCAGCAACGCGACCGCGATTACGGGTTTCGTCGAACTCCACAACGTGTAGTTCGACTCGGTGCTCGCGCCGGCTCCGATCGCCTCGTCGAAAACGACCTCACCCCGCCAGTCGATTGCCACCTGGATCGACGGTCGAATCCCCTCGTCGATCTGGCGTTGCATCTCGGCGCGGACGACGTCGAAGCGGTCGCTCATTCAATATCCTCGAGTTGATGGATCCAGGGCCGCGATCAGGAGCCGCAATCCAGGGCCGCAATCCAGGGCCGCGATCAATGGCAGCACAGCATATCGTCTGGTCGGACCACGCGCCGAGCACCTTCTCAGCCGGATGCGCTCCGCTTGATCGGCGCAATGGCAGCAGGCTGGAAACGATGGCCGCTCGCTGCGACTTCGAGCTTTGCTTCGATCTTTCGACTGACGGCCGAGCACTGGAGCAGGAAGATCGAGAACAAGTTGTCCGCGCGCAGATGTTCGACGGTGAGTTCCTCCAGCGCCCGGAGCTTGATGCGGGTGATCTCATCCAGGTACCCGCGCAGTGCGACCGGGTCCGTTGCGACCATCTGGGCGTGCTCGATCTCCACCGTCTCCCGCAGGAAGCCATCGAGCCGCTCTTTTTGAACGCGCGTACGGTGTTTCTCCTCTCGCCTCCTGAGTTCGCGCCACCAGCTCCACAGCAAGTAGATGCCGGCACCGAGCGCAAACAACAGTTCCTTGGCGGCCGCGACGGTTTCCATCAGGTTTGCCAACAGGCCGATGCCTTGATACGGGTCGTAGTGCGCACTCGCGTCGGGGTGGAGCGGGACGAGGGACCAAGCCGATGCCTCGCTCTTGGTGGCGAGCCCGGGGATCTTCGAACCCAGTGGCTTGTCGTGGAGCGCAGCGAGGGTCTCTTCGACGAACATGGCGGACGCGTCGGGTGTCGTCGCCAGAAAGTTCGTCGTCGCGATGGTCTGGATCGGCCGATCGGGCAGGGCGGGTCGTTCCGAGTAGAGACCACGCGGAATCGTATACGGATAGAAGTGAGGAAATCGAAATACCAACGCATCGGCGTCGAGCACGGGGAGCAGTTCGAATTCTCGCCCCGCGAGGAGTCTGCGAAGATCGGCATTCATCAAGCCCGTGGTGATGATCGCTGCATCGAGGCTCGGGTCTTCGCCGAGGCGGGCGAAATAGTCTGCGCGCACGTGTTCTGGATCGAGTTCGATCTGGTAGTGATCGAGCAGTGCCTCGGCGCTCTTTCGCATTCCCGAGCCGACCGGGCCGATCGTGATCGTGTGACCTTCGAGATCGTCGACTGAATCGATGCCAGCCCCGCGGCGCACGACGATCAGTACTGCATCCGGGTACAGCGGAGCCAACGCGACGATTTCATCGGTGGGAACCGAACCCGTCTGGAGGATCGCGAGGTCGGTCTCGCCGTCGAGTAGGCGTTGGTAGTTCTCGCGGCTGCCCTGGCTCTCGATCACCCGAACCGGGTGTCCCGTTCGCGCCATCAGTTCGTCTGCGAGCACATGCCCGGTCTGGTGGTAGAGCCCCCCGCCATAGCCGGTCGAGATGCGAATCACCTCCGGTAGCGAATCGTCGCCCCATCGCCAGATCGCGATCGACGCCAGTAGTACGCCGAGCATCGCCCAGCCACTCCAGCGCCGAATCGTACGGGACCGCACAGCCATCTTTCGCCTCCAACGAGAGTCGCGGGGTGGGGGGCTCGGCCAGATTCCTTATCGGCCGGACGCCCTCGAGACTTCGTGGAAGATCTGGCTGGATTCGGGCGGCCCCAGCGGCATCTTCTCCACGTATACTGCGACCGGTTGGGCTTTCGCGGCTGGGCTCGGCCCCAGGGCCGGCGGAACCCCGCTCTGAGAGCGAGTGATAGGGAGGAGCAATGAAGGTACTGGTGACTGAAGAGGTGCAGGCATCCGCAGCGGACGTCTGGGATCTGGTGAGAGGGTTCGGCGATATCCTCAAGTGGTCGGGAGGCGCGATCGAATCGGTCAGTGTCGAAGGCGATGGCATCGGCGCGGTTCGGACGATCAGCATCGCCGGCGGCGCGCAACTACAGGAGAAGCTCGAGGCACACGACGACGCCGAACGAATGTTCAGCTACAGCTTCGTCGGGAAGTTGCTGCTTCCGCTCGACGACTACTACGCCACGATGTCCATCATCGAGACCGGCGCGAATCAGTGTCGAGTCGAATGGGGATCCACCTTTACACCGAATGGCGTGAGCGAAGAGCAGGCGACCGGGATGGTAGAGGGCATCTACAAGAACGGAATCGCAGGCATCAAGAACGCGCTGTCTGCATGATCGCCCGATCGGAGTTTTCGTGAACGCTCGACTGGATGGGGTCGTCCTGAACAGAGCCGTGTTCGGCGCGATCTTCTTTCTCGTGATGGGGCTCACTGTTCAACCGGTCACCGCGCAGGATTTCGATGCCGTCGAGATCGAGGCCACCGATCTCGGCGGGGGCATTCACATGCTGACCGGACAGGGTGGAAACATCGGCGTTTCGGTGGGTAGTGACGGCGTGGTCCTGATCGATGACCAGTTTGCGCCCCTGTCGAAGAAGATCCTCGCCGCCGTGGCAAGGATCAGTCCGGGAAACGTTCGTTTCGTATTGAACACGCACTGGCACGGCGATCACACCGGCGGGAACGAAAACCTCGGGCTGGGTGGTGCCGTCATCGTTGCACATGACAACGTCCGCGAACGCATGAGTGTAGAGCAGTTCATGGCCGCGTTCGGGAGGCGTGTGCCCGCATCACCGAAGGCAGCGCTTCCGATCGTCACATTCGATCAATCGATGACGCTGCACTTCAACGGCGGCGAGATCCATGTTTTTCACGTCGATCCCGCGCACACCGACGGTGATTCGATCGTCCATTTCCGCAGTGCCAATGTCATTCACATGGGCGATACCTATTTCAACGGCATGTACCCATTCATCGATACGTCGAGCGATGGAACCCTGAACGGGCTGATCGATGCAGCCGGTCGTGTGCTGGATATCGCGAACGACGAAACGAAGATCATCCCCGGCCATGGTCGACTCTCCAACAGGGCGGAACTCGAGGCGTACCGCGACATGTTGGTGGCGGTTCGAGATCAGATCTCGAAGGCAATGGCCGCGGGCAGCGATGTCGAACAGGTCGTAGCGGCAAAGCCCACCGCGGCGTTCGATGCAGCGTGGGGTGGTGGTTTCATGAAGCCGGACGACTTCGTGCGCATCGCGTTTGCAACGCTCGAGCGCTGATCAGATCGACTCGATCGCCGAGAAGTCTGTCCTGAGCCAGACGATGGCGAGCAGTGCGGACATCGAGCCCGCGGCCACCAGCAGAGTTGCATGCGGCCCCACCCATCCGGAGGAAAATCCCGATAACAGTGAACCCGCGGGTCCGCCTCCCATGATGCCCAGTTGGTAGACGGCGAGCACGCGAGCTCGCTTTTCGGGGCTCGCCAGCTGTTGAAACACAGAGCGGCTCAGGTTGATGAACACGGCGCCGGCCAGCCCCCAACACAGCGTCAGCAGCAAACACAGGGGCCAACTCGGCCCGGTCGAGATCAATACGAGCACGACGCAACCGCCCAGTAGCGCGAACATCGTCGCGCGCACCTTTCGGCGAATCTCGCCCCGAGCGCGAAGTGCCAGTGATCCCGCAATCGCACCCACCGGGAACAGCGTCAGAATCAGCGAGAGTTCGAGCGCTCCGCCGTGATAGAAATCGCGGACCAACACCGGAAACACCACCAGAAACGGGCCGATGAAGAAAACACCGACCGATGTGATGAGCAACAGCATCGTGATGAGCGCCGGGTTGTGCCAAACCTCGCGCAGGCCAGCCGTTGCGTGGTGCCAGCCACCAACGGGAACATGCGTCATTGCAGCGGAATCCACGTCGTTGCCCGTGGCAGCGGCGACGAGTTCCGGTCCGGGAAGGCGCAGAGCGAAAAAGGTTCCGCTGATCAGCAGCGTCGCCTGGATCACCAGGATCGTCGGCGAACCGACCGACTCGATCGTCCCCGCAGCGAGGGTGCCTGCGATCTGGGATAGGAATTGCACCATCGTCATCGTCGACACGGCGCGGACGACGTTGCCACCAGCGATTCGCGACAGCAGCGTGTCCCGCGGCGGCATCAAGAAACCGTTGATCGCACCAAACGCGACGCCGTAGCCGATTACGCTTTCGATGCTGAGGCCTCCCGTGAGCACCACGGCGGCCAACGCGAGCGGGGGGAGAGCTGCCGCGACGTGCATTGCAGCGAGCATTCGGCGCGGCTCCAAGCGGTCTGCCACGGCACCGCCCACCAACAACAGTGCCACCTGAGGCAGCGCAGAGGCCGTCTGTGCGATCCCGACCCACTCTGGACTGGCGCGCAATTCTCCGACGATGAGCCACGAGAACAGCAGCGACTGCATTCCGATCGCGCCGAAGCCGGACGCAACGGTCGCACCAAACCATCCCGTGCCGCGGGTGGAGCCGCTGGACGCGTCGGGCATGGCGGTCGGCCGCTCCAGGGTGAATGGGTTCGCGGCTCCATCTGCGGCAATTCAGAGCAGGAAGCAAAAGCGACGCTACCACAACCGCGCCGGGCTTCCGGGCAGGTCCTACGTCTGCATCACCTGAGCCGGGACCGGCGCCTCGGATTCGCGGGCCGTGCCGCGGAAGAGCCCGAGCAGGTCTTCCAAGATCAGGTACGTGGCCGGCACCAGAAATAGTGTGATCGCGGTGGCTGCGATGACTCCGAAGGCGAGCGAGATCGCCATCGGGATCAGCATCTGCGCCTGTACGCTGCGTTCGAGCAACAGCGGCGTCAATCCTGCAAACGTCGTCAGCGAAGTCAGCAGTACCGCTCGGAAGCGGGCAACGCCTGATTCCCGAATCGCAACCTTCAATGGCCTTCCTTCACGCCGGACGCGGTTGACCCAATCGACGAGCACCAGGCTGTCGTTGACGACCACCCCTGACAGCGCGACCAGACCAATCACCGAGAACATGCTCAGCGCGTGGCCCATCACGACGTGTCCCCACACGGCTCCCAGCAGACCGAACGGAATCGCGGCCATGATGATGAAAGGTTGCATGTACGACCGCAGCGGCACGGCGAGCAGTGCGTAGATCACCAACATCGCCATCGCCCAACCCCGTGCCAGGCTTCCCAAGAATTCGGCCTGCTCTCGTTGCTCGCCTTCGAACGAAAAATCGACCGTCGGATACTTGGCCGCCAGGCCGTCGAGATGTTCGCTGCGTAGGTTGGCGACGATTTCGTTGGCGTTCGCGACGCTGCTGTCGATACCGCCCGTAACGGTGACGACGCGCCGGCCGTCGACGCGACTGATGGTCGAGTATCCGTCGACCAGCTTCGCACTCGCGACCGCACCAAACGGGACGGCGGCCCCATCGGAAGTGCGGATTCGCATCCGTTGAAGATCGGCCAGTGATCGTCGCCGCGCGGCAGGGAAGCGAAGCATCACACGCACATCGTCCGAGCTGCGCTGGATTCGCTGAACTTCGTGACCGTAGAAGGCTTGTCGAACCTGACGAGCCAGGTCTTCGAGGCTCAATCCGAGCGCTGCGGCCGACGGAAGCAACTCGAGTTCGAGTTCTTGCTTGCCCCCGCGGAAGCTGTCTGACAGGTCGATGACGCCCGGGTATTGCGCGAGTCGTTGCTTGACGTCCGTTGCGGCCAGCCGCAGGGCGGGCAGGTCCGAGCCGGTCAATTGAATGGCGAGTGCGGAGCCCGCGCTGATGAGCGTCGCGCTGAACGTGAGTTCTTCGGTACCGGGAATCTGCCCGGTCTGCTGCCGCCACCTTCTCACGAGTTCGTTGACCGTCACCTCACGGCCGTCTTCGGGAGCGACTTCGATCTGGACTTCGCCCAGGTGCCCCCCGGTAGCGGAGGCTTTCTCGAACGCCGCTGGTCCCGATGCCTGCTTCTGTCGATACGGTTGGTGCCCGACGGAAGTCGTCAGGTGCATGAACGCATCGCCTTCGCCATTCGCGGTGGCGCCCTCGTCGACGGTTCGGGCCGCGAGTGCGAGTCGCGCGACGGCGCGCTCTGTGACGTCGACTGGTGTGCCCTCCGGCATCGTGACGTAGGCGACCATCACATCGGACTCGACATCGGGTTGGAACACGAAACGAATCCAGCCTCCGCCGACGAGCCCAGCCGTCAGCAGCATGACAGAGATCCCTGCCGCCAGCGCCAGATATCGCCACTCGAGTACGACTTCGAGTGCGGGGCGGTAGATGTTGTTGATCAATCCGTCCAAGCCGGCTGCGATCCGATCTTGAATCCCGCGCCATCGTTGGTTGAGTCCACTATGTACCTGGTTATCGTCGTCGGTCTTCCCGTGAGCGAGATGGGCCGGCAATACGAACAACGACTCGACCAGCGAAAAGAACAGGCACGCGCACACGATGATCGGGATCACCCGCGCGATCCTTCCCATCGGTCCGGGCACGAACAACATGGGAGCGAAGGCTGTCGCGGTCGTGAGTACACCGAAGGTCACCGGCGTGGCGACACCTCGCGCGCCTGCGATCGCTGCGTCCAAGCGGCTGCGTTTGCTCGACTGACTGGAATGGATGTTCTCGCCGACGATGATCGCATCATCGACCACGATGCCGAGCACGACGATGAACCCGACCAACGAAATCAGGTTGATCGAGATGTCCATGCTCGGAAGCATCCACAGCGCACCGAGGAACGAAATGGGCACACCGAGACTGACCCAGAACGCCAGGCGCAGCCGCAAGAACAGCGCCAACACGAACAGAACCAGCGCGAAGCCGGTCTGCGCGTTTCCGGTCAGCGTGTCGAGGCGACTTCGCAGGAACCGCGAGTCGTCTTGCGCCAACGTGAGCGACACGCCCTGGGGCAGCGACAGCTGTGCGTGCTCGAGATAGGCCTTGACCTGGCGTGAGATCTCGAGCGCGCTTTGTTCGCCGACCCGATAAACCTGCACGATGACGGCCGGTTCCTCGTCGAACAGGGTCCGTTGATCGGATTCGCGAAAGCCGTCGACGACCGTGGCCACGTCCCCGAGTGTCAGGTGGGTTCCATCCGCTCGCGCGATCAGCGGTATCGCGGCGAACTCTTCGCCGTTGTACGCCTGGCCGCGCGTTCGCAACAGGATTTCGCCACTGGCAGTACGAAGCGTACCACCGGGCAAATTGAGCGAAGAGCGAGAAACCGCGCGTGCGACTTCGTCGAAGGTCAGGCCGTAACGGCGCAGGCTCTCGTCCGACAACTCGATCGATACTTCATAAGGCCGAGTCGCAATCAGCTCGGCATCGGTCACGCCAGGGAGGCCCGCGATTTCGTCTCGCGTTTGTTGGCCGATTCGTTTCAGAGTGAATTCGTCGACATGTCCGGACACCGCGATGTCGAGCACTTGAAAGCGAAACTCGCCCTGGCGGACGACGGGCGTCTTGGCCGATTCGGGAAAGGAGTCGATTCCGTCGACTCGTCCGCGAATGTCGTTCAGCCGGCGTTCCCCATCCTCACCGGCGAGAAGCTCGACGATGACAGTTCCCCGTCCCTCGGACGCAGAGGAACGAATGCGTTTGGCGCCTTGAATTCCGCGAAGTGCCTGCTCGATGCGGATGCAGATCGCATCTTCGATCTCTTTCGGTGACGCGCCCGGATACGCGACAGACACCGTGATGATATCGAGTTCGATCGATGGAAAGACTTCCTGACGAATCGTCGGAACCGTGAACAGGCCACCGACGACCAGAAGCGCCATCAGGACATTGGCTGCGACTGAATTTCGCGCGAACCAGCCGATCGCGCCGTTCATCGGATCGCGTCCGCAATGGCTCGAGAGGCGAGGGTTTTCTCTGCCACGTCGACCAGCATGCCCTCGACGCTGACGGGAAGAGGAGAGGTCACCACGGATTCGCCCGGAGCGACGCCGGAACCGATCAATACGTGTTCGGGCTGTTGCTGCAGTACTTCGACTTCGCGAAGTCGAAGTCGGCCTTCGGGATCCACGATGGCCACCTGCGAGGCACCACGCAGCGCCGCGCGGGGGAGTGACACGACCGATTCTACGCGTCGCCCCTCGATCCGGGCGTCGACGAACATGCCAACAGCGAGCGGGGGACGATTCGGGTCGTCACCTCGGGCGTACGGGTTTTCGACCCGCGCCACAGCGTGGATCATCCGCGTGCGGGCATCGATCTCGCCCTCGGTCCGTACGATGCGGCCTTCCCATTGGTACTCCTGGCCCGCAAAGCGTGTGCTGAGTCGAACGAGGGGCTGGCTTGCTGGGTCGGACCCATCGCGATAGGCGATGGGAAGATCGACGAACGCCGCATCGCTGTCGGGGATGGGCAACCTGACTTCCGCGTAGTCCACCGCGTACACCCGTGCCAGCGACGCGCCCCGCGAGACGAACTGCCCGACATCCACTCGCTTTTCTCGTACCCGACCCGCGAACGGCGCCAATATCTCGGTCCGGCCAAAATCTCGTCGCGCCTGCTCCAGGCCCGCAGTCGCGTCGGCTTGGGCAGCTTGTGCTACGCGAACCGTATTGCGGGCATCGTCCAACGCGGCGTTACTGCCGACGCCTCGCTCGGCCAGCTGCTCGCGGCGTTGCAGGCTCGAGCGCGCGAGGTCGAGTTCGCTGTCGGCGCGATTCAGTGCAGCTTCTGCGCGGCGCATGGCCACTTCGTAGTCGCGCGGATCGATTGTGACCAGCACTTCGCCGGCTTCGATGAAGCCACCGGAGGCCAGGCCAGGCGACACGGAAGTGATGCGCCCCGAGACTTCCGCGACCAGGTCGCTCTCGGTGCGTGGGACTACGGTGCCTTGTGCGCCGATGAACAACGTTGCAGGTTCGGGACTGGCTTCGACGGTCTCTACCAGCGGGCGGCGCGGCGCTGGAGCCGCGGTCTCGACGCTCGGAGAAACCGTGATCAATCCGACGCCGAGCAATGACCCGACGGCGAGAACCGATAGCGGCAACCATACTTTGGAAGTGAATCCCTTCATGCTGCAACCTCTCGGCGCGCTGACTTCTGTGCCTGTTGCGCCTGTATCGGATCGGCCGCTCGCATCCCGGCTGCGATGAAGCCGATGACCTCTGAGAGCTTCTGCTCCAGGCTGCGCTGCTGCGGTGGGTGGTTGGGAAGAGTGTCGAGCTCGAAGTTCCCGGAAAAGA
>JAJDAM010000638.1 GCA_029261905.1 Deltaproteobacteria bacterium | reverse complement strand
CCAGCGTGATGTCGGCGTGGACATCCGCGTCATCGGTGGTCCAGAAGCCCATCGGAATACCGTCGGCAACGTCGATGCTGCGCCCGCACGCGGCGCAGTTCATCGCCTCGTCCGCGAACTCGACGTTTCCGCCGCAACGCGGGCAGCAGAACAGCTCAGCGTCCGCCCGTAGATTTCTCATCGGGTCTTCAGCCATCACTGTTTCTTGGTGCGACTCTCAGAACAGTGTGTAGAGCAGCGGAGCTGCCGATTGGCCGCCCACCACCACGAACGCAGCAAGACCCAGCAGCAGGACCAACGGAACGATCCAGTAGGCTTTGTGTTCGCGGGCGAACCGGACGAACTCGGCGAGTAGTTTGAAACTGTAAGTGAATTTGGCCATGTCGTTGCTTCGATCCTCGGAGCTCAATCCGGAGAGTTCTCTCCCGGATGTGATTGTACGCTGTTCCCACCCGGCTGCTCCCCCTTTGCCAACAGGAATGGACCGAGCACCAGATAGTCCATCTCCGTCCGCATGAAGCAGCGATAGGCGTCTTCCGGTGTGCACACGATCGGCTCACCGCGAACGTTGAAGCTCGTATTGATCAGCACTGCACAACCCGTCAAGTCGTCGAAAGCGCGCAGGAGATCGTAGAATCGCGGATTCGATTCCGCATTGACCGACTGGACCCGCGCCGAGTAGTCGACATGGGTAATCGCCGGGAGTTCGGAACGCGCCCGATTGGTCCACTCGTGGATTTCGAGTTCGCCTTCATCCCCTTCGGCCGGCGTGCGCAGGTCTTCTCGAACGGGTGCGACCAGCAGCATGTACGGCGATGCCCGGTCGAGGTCGAAATAGTCGGCGACCCGCTCCTCGAGGCAGGACGGTGCGAACGGGCGAAAATCTTCACGAAACTTGATCTTCTGATTCATGACCGACTGCATCTTCGTGGAGCGGGGATCGCCGATGATCGATCGGTTTCCGAGCGCGCGCGGACCGAATTCCATCCGCCCCTGGACCAGGCCGATGACGTTCTCGTCCGCGATCAGTTTTGCCAGTGTCGGCGCCCAATCTGAATCCGTGAGTTCGCTGTATCCACAGCCCTGTGCGTCGAGGTATTCCTTGATCTGATCGCGCGAGAATTCGGGCCCCAGGTAGGAACCCTGCATCTGGTCGTGGCGGCCGTCGGTCTTGCGCGGATTTCCGAGGACGTTGTACCAGGTCGAAAGTGCCGCGCCGAGTGCGCCACCGGCGTCTCCGGCGGCAGGTTGTATCCAGAGATCTTCGAAGATACCTGCTCGAAGGATCCGACCATTGGCGACGCAGTTGAGGGCGACTCCGCCCGCCAGGCAGAGATTTTGCTTCCCGGTCTTCTGGCGCGCGTGTTGGGCGATCTTCAGGACGACTTCTTCAGTGACCTCCTGGATCGACTTCGCGATATCCATCTCTTGTCGCGTGATCGGAGACTCGGGCTTGCGCGGCGGTCGACCGAACAGCTGTTCGAACTTGCCACTGGTCATCACCAGATCGTCGAGGTAACCGAAGTAATCCATGTCGAGGCGGAACGAACCGTCCTCTTTGATGTCGATCAGGTTCTCTTTGATCAGATCCGTGTAGCGGCCCTCTCCGTAGGGAGCCAGGCCCATGAGCTTGTACTCGGCCGAGTTGACCTTGAATCCCGTGAAGTACGTAAAGGCGGAGTACAGCAGCCCGAGCGAGTGCGGAAACGAAACCTGCTCGAGAATGCTGAGGTGGTTTCCCTCGCCGACTCCGAGGGTCGCCGTCGCCCACTCGCCGACACCGTCGATTGTGACGACTGCCGCATCTTCGAATGGAGAGGGGTAGAAGGCACTGGCCGCGTGTGATTCGTGGTGCTCGGCGAAGTGGATGATCTCGGGAGCTTGCGCGCCACACTGCTCGAGCGCACTGCGGATCTCCGGTTCGATCCAGAGTTTCTCGCGGAGCCACACGGGAACCGCATTCATGAACAGGCGGAGCCCGGCCGGTGCAGCGGAGAAGTGGGTCTCCAGGATGCGGTGAAATTTCAAGATCGGCTTGTCGTAGAACACGACCGCATCGAGCTTCGAATCCGCAATTCCCGCTTCCGCGAGGCAGTAGCGGACCGAGTTGGCAGGGAAATCCGAGTCGTGCTTGATGCGGGTGAAGCGTTCTTCCTGCGCGGCGGCGATGATCTCACCGTCACGCAAGATGCAGGCCGCAGAGTCGTGGTAGAAGCAGCTGATACCGAGGACGTGCATGCTCAGAACTGCCTCTCGTGGTCGGCGGCCGAAAACGCCTTGTGGGGCTCCCAATAGCTTTGTTCGTCCGGTTCGAAGAAGCGCTTCATCCGGTCGCGCCGACCCCGGCGAAACAGCAGGCCGAACGGAAGAAAAAAGAGGTAGAACAGAGGCACCAACGTCAGCCATGTCAGCGCGCGCCCGGTGTGGTTGCCCAGCGAAACGAACACGCCCTCGATGATGCGATACAGCCCGAGTGGAGAGGCCAGGGCCGACAGCAGAATCGTCGTCGAGATGCAGAACACGACCGTTCCGATCGTCTGTGACCACAGCAGATAGATCGCGGCGGCGACACCGAGGCCAACCCCGCCCTGGATCGTGCCTTTGATCCGGGCCTTGCTCGCGGATGGCTCGGCGTTCTTCTTCGGCGGCTCGCGCCAGCGCCAGATCACTTCTGCCGCTTCCGGGCGTCCCGGTTGGAGCCCCGTCATTTTGCTCTCCCATCGACCTGTCACTGTCGGCTATCGACTTTTCGGACACTCATCGTAACAGTTGTTCGGTCACAGAAGCACCACATCAGGAGTGCGCAAGTCGGAGCACGCCGGGGGCCATTTTCGGGATCGTCGATTCAGAACGTCCACGCCTAGCGAGGCTGTCGCGAGCTTCGTGTCCCGGCATCCGGCAACGCGACGAACCTCGGATCGGCTGGAGTGCGTGAAGCGGGGCGAGAGGCGGGTCCAGAGCGCGTCGCCTAGGATCATCCGCTCATGGAGGGTCAACAGCGGGCGAAGCCCCACGTCACCTGGCAGCGATTCGGCCGGGTTGCTCGCACGAGAGAATCGATGACGAAAGACTCGCATCGGCAGCCCCGCTGAGATCGTGCTCTTCAATTCACTCCAGTTTCTGGTTTTCTTCCCGATCGTCGCGGTGCTGTATTTCGTCGCACCGAGCCGCTTTCGCTGGGCGCTGCTGTTGGTCGCCAGTTACTACTTCTACATGTGCTGGAGGCCTGAATACGTCCTCCTGATCATGCTCTCCACCGGAATCGATTATTTCGCCGCGCTGAAGATGGGAGCGTGCGAGAAGAAGCCCGCGCGCCGCAAGTACCTGTGGCTCAGTCTCGTTGCGAACCTCGGGCTGCTGTTCACGTTCAAGTACGCGAACTTCGCCACGGACACGCTGCGCGACGTCCTGGGCTTCGCGAACGTGTCTGTCGACATTCCGATGCTCGACGTGCTGCTTCCGATCGGGATTTCGTTCTACACATTTCAGACGCTGAGCTATTCGATCGACGTCTACCGGGGCCAACGGAAGCCGGAGCGGCACCTGGGGAAGTTCGCCGTCTATGTGGCGTTCTTTCCGCAACTCGTAGCCGGTCCGATCGAGCGTTCGAGAGATCTGCTGCCGCAATTCGGCGAGATTCATCGATTCGAATACGAGCGCGCCAAGTCGGGCCTCACACTGATGTTGTGGGGATTTTTCAAGAAACTGGTGATCGCCGACCAGGCCGCGATCTACGTCAATGCCGTGTATTCCAATCCGGCAGAACAGGGCGGGCTGTCGCTGCTGATCGGTTCGTACCTGTTCGCATTTCAGATCTACTGCGATTTCTCCGGTTACAGCGATATCGCCATCGGTGCCAGCCGGGTGCTCGGCTTTCGCCTGAATGAAAACTTCAGACGGCCGTTGCTGTCGAGGAGTATCGGCGAGTTCTGGGAGCGTTGGCACATATCGTTGTCGACCTGGTTTCGCGACTACGTCTTCATGCCGCTCTCCATGAGCCGTTCGATGCGCTCGCGTGCATCGATCAACATCGTGCTCTACTCGAGCCTGGCGATCACATGGACGTTGGTCGGGCTCTGGCACGGCGCAAGTTGGAATTTCGTGATCTGGGGAAGCTATCAGGCGGTCCTGCTGATCGCGGCACGCGCGCTTCGCCCCTGGGTCGTTCGCGCTACACGTCGCGCCCGCGCGCTCGGGTCGGCATCGATTCCG
>JAJDAM010000637.1 GCA_029261905.1 Deltaproteobacteria bacterium | reverse complement strand
GCGATGCACTACGCTCGGGTCTTTCGCGCTGTTCGCGTTCCGGAGGATCCCGATGAAGTTCGACAACCGTGTGACCCAGATGCTGGGTGTGGGAATCCCGATCGTGCAGGCGCCGATGGGCTGGATCGCCCGCTCGCAGCTCGCGTCGGCGGTTTCGAATGCCGGCGCGCTGGGGATCATCGAAACTTCTTCGGGCCAGCTCGACGCGGTGCGCGAAGAGATCCTGCAGATGCGAAAACTCACGGACCGTCCGTTCGGCGTCAACATCGCGCAGGCGTTCGTGCGCGATCCCGACATCGTCAAGTTCGTGATCGACCAGGGCGTGAAATTCGTGACCACTTCCGCGGGCAATCCCGAGCAGTACACCCAGCAGTTGAAGGACGCCGGCCTGACCGTATTTCACGTCGTGCCCTCTCTGCGCGCGGCACTCAAGGCCGTCGCAGCCGGCGTCGACGGGTTGGTGGTCGAGGGAGGCGAAGGGGGCGGCTTCAAGAACCCGCGCGAGGTTTCGACGATGGTGCTGGTCCCGCTGATTCGATCGAAGGTCGATGTCCCGATCATTGCCGCCGGCGGCATCTGCGACGGCCCGACGATGGCCGCAGCGTTCGCACTCGGAGCCGAAGGCGTTCAAATCGGAACGCGAATGGTCTCGGCCGCCGAGTCGCCGGTTCACCCGGGATGGAAACAAGCGATCGTCGATGCCGCGGAGACCGACACGGTATTCATCAAGAACGACAAGGGCCCGGCACTGCGCGCGCTCCGCACCAAAACGACCGAGAAGCTCGAGCGCGGTGAAGGGAACCCGATGGCCGTGCTAGGCGCCGGCGTAGAGAAGGTCTACTTCGGCGGTGATCTCGAAGGCGGTGTCGCGCTGACGGGCGAGGTTGCCGGTCGCATCGAGAGCGTCGAAACGGTCGCGCACATCATCGAGAACATGACGCGCGGGTATTTCGAAACCGTCGAGCGGCTCGCCAAAGAGGCCGTCGACTGATCGTCGCCAAAACTGAATCGGCGGAGCGCCTCATCGAAGGCGTCGCGACGAATGAACAGGTAGGCGACACGAACATGCAGGCGGTGGCACCAGTCCTCGTGCGGAAGTTCGTGCGATTCGAACTGTTCGAGAAGGGTCGGATCATCCGGGGTGTCGAGGGTTCTGTCGTAGCTGCGGTTACTCGACGCCGACCACGACAGGCTGCCCCTTCTTGAGTACTCGGAACACGACCGTCTTTGCCCCTTCCGTTGTCGTGCCTACGACGTGCCATTCGCCGGGAGGCTGATAGAAGCTGTCTCCCGCTCTGAGCGTCGTCTCTGCCTGGCCTTCCGTGGAAAGGGTGAGCGCACCGTCGAGCACGAAGCCAAACTCCCCGCCAGGGTGGTAGTGCTTTTCACTCGTAGACTCGTCAGCTCGCTCGATGAGTCCCATGACGACTTCGAGGTCATCGGTACCGGCAATGTCGCCCCGATGAAGCTCGGAAAACCCGCCGCCCGGGCTCGCCGATCTTCCGGCAGCCACGATCGCGATCGCGACGCCCAAAGCTGCGACTAGAATCCATGCGAAAGTTCGACTCATCACACGTCCCCCCGCGTCGTCGACCCGCGCCAGGTGAAGATGTACTCGACGGCGACGACGAGGTCACGGCAGTTCAGACGGACACGAGTTACAATGCCAGACGATACACGAGGCCGCCTGGAATGCGGTGGCCCGGTCAGCTGTAGCGCTTTGACGACGTCGCTACATCCGCGCGAGTTCTCTAAGGGAGAGCCATGAGAGTAGTTCTGATACTGGTGATGTGGTTGGTGGTTCCGTTTGTGCTCGGGTGCGCGTCGGGCCGGCCAGATCAGTTCTTCCTCCCGATCAACGAGCTCACGTACGACGAAGGCGAGCGCCTCGTTCAGGAAGGCGAAGGATTGGTCGCTGAAGGCAGCGATCAGATCTCGGCTGGACGAGACATGCGAGATCAAGCCGATCGTCTGGTAAAGGATGGTCGGGAGCGTCGGAAGCGAGGCGAAGAAATTGCAGCGCGGGGCCGCACGGCGCTACGCGCGGCTCGGATGCTGGAAGAAGCCGAGAAGCTTCGCCGGCAAGGCGACGAGCTGAAGCAAGAAGCGCTCCCCGACTAGGGGTCTGCTGGCGCCGCAACGGATCGGCGTTCAGCGGCCCGCGACAGTTCGATTCGGTCCGGCCGGCAACGTGTGCCGCCGGAGGCCCGCTCGATGTTGCGGTCGAAGGTGGATGTCAGCCTGGAAGGCGCGTAGCGAAGACGAGCAAGGCCACGATTGCTCCGCTCGCGAGAACGCAGACGAGGAGTCGAGCTTCGGCCTTGCGGTAAGCCTCGAACTCAGCGGAAAGCCAGCCGTCTGCAAGCTTTTCGAACTCGCGCCGCCCGACGAACTGAGCAAACCGAGTCCGTCGGGCGCTTTCGAAATAGCCGGGGCGAGGACGGCCCAGTTCCTCATAGACCGCAGGGTCGCGCTCAGCGAGCGCCTCCACGAGAGAGCGACCGATCCGGATCATTCGCACCATCAGAAGGAACGAGCCAACCAGCCAAATCAACGCAATGAGGCCGATGGCGGTTTGGCAGTGCGCAACCGACGAAGTCACGACGCCCGGCGGATTTTCTTGCCCCTGACGAGTTCGTTCACTCGTTGACGGGGAATGCCCAGATGCTTGGCAAAGGTGACTTGCGTTTGCCCAAGCGGAACCGAGAATCCTTCTCTCAGAATCTCGCCAGGATGGGTCGGAATTCGTTTGTCAGGCCGCATGGCCAACCCCGATGATCATCGACCCGTTGAGTTTCGTGGGATTGCAGGCAGGGGGTGATAGATCTTGGCGGCTGCGCACCCCACCCTAGGGATACCTCTTGGATTCCTCTACAAGACGCCGCGCGTGCGATGTGGCATCGGCAAAATTCGCGAAGACTTGATCCTCACCGATCCGCTCGAGTGTGCCGCTCCGCTCGAGGGCAATCAGCGGCTGCGCATGGAGGCCCGAGAGAAGGAGATGGGCGCCGCGGCGTTGCAGGCGGTCGGCGACTTCCTCGAGTGCATGGAGCCCGGTTGCGTCGATCGCAAGAACATGTCGCATCCGAAGGATGACGACGGTCGGCGCGCTCTGCGTTGCGAGAAGCGTTTCCGTGAATTTGCTTGCGGCACCGAAGCAGAAGGATCCATTGATCTCGAAAACTTCCACTTCGGCAGGGACGTCGACGGTTCCGTTCTCGACGAAGTCGATCTTGTCGTAGTCAACGATGTCGCGGATGGGCTTCACCTCCGTTACTTCCGCCATCCGGCGCCTGAATAGAAGCGAAGCCAGGACGACCCCGACTTGAATGGCAACGGTCAGGTCGATGGCCACCGTCAGCAAGAAGGTGGCGACCAGGACGAGTGCATCGCTGCGCGGTCCACGCAGCAGCCTCACGAATACATGCCACTCGCTCATGTTGTAAGCGACGACCACCAGAATTCCCGCCATTGTCGCCATTGGGATCAATGATGCCCACTTTCCGGCGACTACGAGGATGCCAAGGAGCGTCGCCGCGTGAACGATTCCAGCGATCGGGGTGCGACCACCATTTCGTACATTCGTCGCAGTCCGCGCGATCGCACCGGTGGCTGGAATTCCACCGAATAACGGCGAGGCAACGTTGGCGATTCCTTGCGCCAGGAGCTCGGCGTTGGAGCGGTGACGGCCGCCGATCAGACCATCGGCCACGACAGCACTGAGAAGCGACTCGATCGCCGCGAGAAG
>JAJDAM010000636.1 GCA_029261905.1 Deltaproteobacteria bacterium | reverse complement strand
CGTTTCCCGTCGGTCCGATCGTCGGAATGACGCGTCCCCAGGATATTGGTGGGCCACTCGACTTCCTGGTGCTGCGCCCGGCGCGCTACACGTTCTCGGATCCGCTCGGGCACCACTAGGTTCCAATCGATCGGCCACATTGTCAGGCGGCCGCGTCCAGTGACACGCGCAAGGCTCGGGTACACCCTCGCGGTGCACCCGAGCCTCGCGTGGATTTCTCGTGAGGCGGTTCGCGCCAAAGGGTGCGCCCGCAGGCGGTAGTTTCGATGAGATCGGAGTCCGACGAACGCGCGAGTATCCTGGCCACAATCGACCGCGAAGCGGCGGAGATCCTGTCGCTGTCGCGCTGGATGGCGAAGCATCCAGAGCTCTCGTGCGAAGAGCGTGAAACCAGCAACCGCTATGTCGAGTATCTGAGTCAGCGGGGATTTTCGGTCCAGCGGGGAGTTGCCGGCCTCGAGACGGCATTCGTGGCAGAAGCCGGCCGAGCGGAGGCCGAGCTGAGCGCAGCCCTGCTGGCCGAGATGGATGCTCTCCCCGAAATCGGGCACGCCTGCGGTCACAATCTGTCGGGACCGGCCAGCCTGCTCGCAGCTGCGGCGCTGCACGAAGTGGTACCTCCCGAGCGGCTGCGAATTCTCGTGGTCGGTACGCCCGCAGAAGAGACCGGTGTCGGCAAACCCAAGCTCGTGTCGGAGGGAGTGTTCGACACGGTCGACGTGGCGATGATGGCTCACGCATCGGACATGCGTCGCGCGCATCGACTGTTCTTGGGAAATCGGAAGTACGAGTTCGTTTATCACGGCCATGCCGCACACGCGGCCGCGTATCCCGAGAAGGGCGTCAACGCGCTCGACGGTGTGATCGCGCTGTTCGTTGCGATCGGCCTGTTGCGACAACAGCTCCCGCGCGGAGCTCGCATTCACGGAATCGTGTCGGATGGCGGGCAGGCGCCGAACATCATCCCTGAACGGGCCGCGGCTCGCATCTGGGTTCGGGCACTCGAAGACGATGTACTCGAAGACGCGGCCGCACGCGTCGAAGCCTGCGCGCTGGGCGCGGCCACCGCGACCGGAACGCGGCTCGAACTGCTGCGGGGTACCGGCGCGTCCCCTTCGATGCGGCCAAACCTCCCATTGGCCGACACGTATCGACGCCAACTCGAATACCTGGGCTTGCCAGAGACCGCACATGCACCCAACGAAGCGATCGGATCCAGCGACATCACCCACGTATCGCGCGTGGTGCCGACGATTCACCCGAACTTCCCGATCGGCACGGACCTGAAACTCCACACCCGCGCGTTTGCGGAAGCGTCTGCGAGCCCGGGTGGCGAACAGGGACTGCTGGAAGGCGCCCGGGCGCTGGCGCTGACCATCGCCGAACTGGCCCGAAACGCTGCGATCCGGGGGGCCGTCAGCGCGGAAGGGAACCACTGATCATCCTGCTCGAAGTATTGCAGTTCCGCAGGGTTCGGTCCTAAGCTGCGGTTTCGGGGGATCGATGGAAGCAGATTCGAGGGCGGGTACGAGAGCAGGTCGAAGCGCCGGCCGTATGTCCGAGGGCAGGGGCCGACGCGAGCTGGAAACCCCGCGCCGTCGACTCGCCGAGCGGCTGGCCGCCGGCGGGATTCGAAACCAGCGGGTCCTGGATGCGTTTGCCAGCGTCCCGCGGCATCTGCTGATTCCAGAGGCACTGCGCGCCGACGCGTACCGCAACATCTCGCTACCGATCGGCGACGGCCAGACGATTTCAGCGCCCGGAACCGTGGCTCAAATGACAGAGGCGCTCGAGTTGACGGGCGACGAGACCGTGCTGGAAGTCGGCACGGGGTCGGGCTACCAGGCTGCGATCTTGTCGAAACTGGTCGCTCGGGTGATCTCGATCGAGCGGGTTCCGCGACTGGCAGCCAGTGCTCGGACGGCACTCGATCGGCTCGGCGTCTCGAACGTGATCGTGCATCTCGGTGACGGCACAGGCGGGCGCCCCGCCGACGCGCCGTTCGATGCGATCGTCGTGACCGCCGGCGGGCCCGAGATCCCGATGCCGCTCGTCGAGCAACTGGCCGAGGGGGGACGTCTCGTCGGGCCATTTGGTGCCCGCGATCAACAGCAATTGATTCGGGTCTGCCGCCACGCCGGCGGTGACCTTACACGCGAGGTTCTGGGACCCTGTCGATTCGTCGATCTGCTCGGTACGCACGGATGGGCCGCCGCCTAGCGCTGCCCATCGCGTGGTTTGCCGCTCTGCTGCTCGCGGGGGCCTGTGCGTCCACGCCCGAAGGCGCTCGTAGTCCCCGCGCGCGCGGGAGCGACGGCGTCGTTCACACGATTCGTGCGGGAGAGAACCTGTACCGACTCTCGCGACATTACGGTGTATCGGTCGATGCGATCGTTGCCGCCAACGAGGTTCGCGACGTCACCGCCCTGAGAGTCGGACAGGAGATCTGGATTCCGGGCACCTCGAAGCAGTCCGCAACGCAAACGCTGGCCGGGCAGAAGGCGGCCAACCATCCCAACCAAAAGCCCAGTGCCAAAACCAGGGCGCTGGGTCTGGCATGGCCGGTTCGCGGCAAATTGAGTTCGCGATTCGGGTGGCGAAATGGACGCCGTCACGAAGGGATCGATATCCCGGCGCGACGCGGAACCCCGATCTATGCCGCACAGGCTGGACGCGTCATCCACAGCGGGAGAGGGCTCGGCGATTACGGAAAGGTCGTGATCGTGAAGCACGCCGGTCGTTTCTCGACGGTGTATGCCCACAACGAGCGCGTCCGTGTTCGCAAGGGCCAGTTCATCGAAAAGGGCGACATCCTGGGCGAAGTGGGAACCTCTGGAAATGCCAGTGGTCCGCATGTCCATTTCGAAGTTCGCCGGGATCGCAAGCCTGTGGATCCGCTGTTGTTCCTCCCCTGATTCCACATGAGCGTTCGCTCTCGCGTGAGTCGCCTCGAAGAATCGGGTGTCGTGATTCGGTCGATCCTCGCGGTGGGCCTGATCGGGTCGTTGTTGGTCGGCGCGGGTTGCAGCGAATCCGATCGCACAGGCTGGAAGGCTCGATTCGGCGACGCCGAAGCCCAGACGCAATTGGGCCGTGACGCCGAGACTGTGGAGGATTTCGAAGACGCGGCGCGTTGGTACCGGAAGGCTGCAGATGATGGCGACGGGGCCGCACAGCTCGCGCTGGCCGGCCTGCTTTCGAGCGGTCGCGCACAACCGGAGAACAACGCGGAGGTGGAGCACTACCTGTCGCTGGCCGCCGAGCAGGGGAACGCTCCCGCGCAGCGCGAGCTGGCGAAAGTGTACGCGGACATGGGCCCCAAGAAGTCCGCCGACACGTTGCTGTGGTACAGGCGCGCGGCCGAATCGGGCGATGCGATCGCGCAGCTCGAGTTCGGGCGGCTCGTTGCGGCTGGGGGCATACCGGATACGGGCCGCGAGCAGGCCGTCGCCTGGTTTCGCAAAGCGGCCGAACAGGGGAACGCGGCAGCGCAGCGGGAACTGGGCGACCAACTCGCAGCGGCCGGAGCCGAGCCGGCCGAAGTGCTCGGCTGGTACCGCGCCGCCGCAGAGCAGGCAGACCCCATCGCGCAGACCTACGTGGGACATGCGTACCGGGCGGGGACCGGAGTGTCGCAGGATCGTGAGCAGGCGGCGATCTGGTATCGCCGCGCCGCTGAACAGGGATACGCCGAGGCGCAGTCCTCGCTCGGCTTCGCCTATTCGCTCGGTTACGGTGTGCCGCTCGACTATCGGCTCGCGGCCGAGTGGTTGAGGAAGGCCGCCGACCAGAACCACGCGATCTCCCAAAACAGACTCGGCGTCCTCTACACGAACGGTCTGGTCGACGCCGAGAGCGAGCGCGCGTTGCCCGACTGGGCGCGCTCTGCGATGGAGCGCGGCCTTTCCATCCCGGATGACGTAGTTGCCGGCATGTCGGCCGGCGATGGCGAACCCACGGTTGATGAAAACGCGGTCGAGGCGGCGAAGTGGTATCGAGCGGCCGCCGAACAGGGGTTCGCCAGCGCTCAACTCAATTTGGCTGCTGCGTACGAGTCGGGGAAGGGCGTGGAACGCGACCCGGCCCAGGCGCTGAGTTGGTACCAGAAGGCTGCCGACCAGGGGCTCGCACTCGCGTCGATTCGACTGGGTCAGGTATCGGAGCACGGACTGCTGGGCGCGCCGAAAGAAATCGAGCAAGCGCTCGACCACTACCGCCGCGCGGCCGACGCGGGCTCGACAGTCGCGCAGGTTGCACTCGGCGTCCGCTACGAAAAAGGGGTAGGCGTCCCCGTCGATCTGGTCGAATCGGCTCGTTGGTACCGGCGCGCGGCGAACAGCGGAGACGGTAAAGCGAGAATCAAGATGGGGATTCTGTACGACAGCGGTGCGGGCGTCGATGCCGATCCCGACGAGGCGGCCCGCTGGTACCTCGCGGCGGCAGAGCAGGGAGAGATGCTCGCCCAGCTTCGGGTCGCCAAGCTCTACTACGAAGGAACAGGGCTCGGCCGAGACAGCGCCCAGGCACTGTCGTGGTACGAGCGCGCCGCGGCGCAGGGCTCGACGCTGGCGATGGTAAACCTCGGTGCATTGTATTCAGAGGGGAGAGACATCCAAAAAGATGACAAGCAATCCACGGCCTGGTTCCTGAAGGCAGCCGAACTCGGTGACGAACTCGCGCAGGCGAAAGCCGGCATCGCGTACCAGGCGGGTCGCGGCGTGCTGCGCGACCTCCTCAAGGCACACATGTGGCTGTCCCTCAGCGACACAGAGGGCGCCGACCAGTGGCGGAGGCTGGTGGAAGCGAAGCTCTCGTCAGCCGAAAAGGAGAAGTCGAAAAAGCTGGTTCAAGCGTGGAAACAGCAGCATCATGCCAACGCCGCCAGTCGCACGCAGTGACTCGGTTGGTAGAACGATTCGAAGCAACGGAGGCGGTGACATGATCATCTTGATTCTCGGAATGCTTCTTTGGAGCGGCGCTCATCTCGTCCCCAGTGTCGCGCGCCCATTTCGCGCCAGCTTGATCGAATCGCTGGACGCACAGAAGTACCAGGGCCTTTTCGCCCTCACGATCGTGATCTCGGTCGCATTGATCATCGTTGGCTGGCGGTCGACAGCGCCGGTCCCGCTGTACGCCGTACCGTCGTGGGGCCGGATGGCGACGCTCGCGCTGCTGCTCCCCGCGCTGATTCTCTTCATTGCGTCGGGAATACCGACCAACATCAAACGGTTCATTCGCCACCCACAGCTTTGCGGTGTAGCGGTGTGGGCCATCGGACATCTGCTCGCGAACGGAGAATCGCGATCATTGGTGCTGTTTGGCGGTATGGGTCTTTGGGCGGTCGTCGCGATGGCGACGATCAATCGCCGCGACGGCGCATGGGAACGACCGGCACCGACACCGCTGTTGGGTGATCTGAAACCGGTCGTGGCCGGGGTGGTGGTGTACGGCGTGCTGCTGTTCGCGCATCCCTACCTATCTGGCGTCCCGGTGATCTCCGGCTGACATCCGGGTATCAGGCGCGGAGACAGGCGGAGATCATTTCGGCAGAGATCGCCCACAAGACGACCGGAATCGTCGCTGCCAGCCGCGACGGCGGCAGCGGGCTGGCGTTCGCGCTTCGCCTCTGATTGGACGCCCTGTGAGTCGAACTGGGCGCTAGAACTGGAAATAGATGAAAGGTGCCGCGTCGAGCGGCGTGAAGAAGATCACCACTGCTGCGGCGATCCCCAGCAGTCCCGCGAACACGAACGCCGGTAGCTGGTTGAACCACTGCTCGGCACGCGTTCGGGTTCGCCAGGTAACGGCGTGAAGCACTGCCGCGGCCGCAAACAGAACCCACCAAGCGGACGGCAGCGAAATAGTACCGCCCGTGCCCAGGCCCAGGAGCCGTTCGAACAGGGTGACAGCACTCGTCAGGTCTGGAGATCGAAAGATCGAGAAGCACAGGACCACCCAGCTGAAAGTCGCGGCCCATCCCGCGAACGCGGCGACCTTCCCGACAGGGCGGGGCACTCGCCCCGCCGACACGACCCGTTCGGCCACGAGTGCGAACCCGTGCAGCGCGCCCCACACC
>JAJDAM010000635.1 GCA_029261905.1 Deltaproteobacteria bacterium | reverse complement strand
CCTCGGGATCGACTTCGATCCCCACATCGGATGGTGTGACCGGAGGCGGGTCGGGTTCCGATTTCGTCTTCGTCTCAGGATCCGGGTCGGCCTCGATTTTCGGGTCGGGATTGATCGCCGGCCCCGGCCCGGGTTCAGGCTTGGGATCTGGAATCGGTATCGGGTCCGGAACCGCCGCCACTGCGGGATCGGTCACGCCCGTCGACAGGCTGGCTGTACCGGCGGAGACCGCGCCGGTTCCGCCATTGGACGCTGCGTCGATGGTGACCCGTGTCTCGCTGCCGGCAGTCGTCGAAAACCCCGACGCGTGCGTGTCGTCGAGGCCCCGAACGGTCAGGCTTGTGGGTGCACCAATGAAAGTTTCGACTGGAACAAAGCGAACCCGTGTCGTCGAACCGAGCGCGAGTGCAGTTGCGTCGTCGCCAACGGCGCCCACCGCGTACCAGCTGACGCCATCGCTCGAGTACTCCCATTCTCCCTCAGCGAGCGGGTCGGCAGCATTGCCCACGACGACGATTCCAGCGAAGCCCGCGCCTGGATCGATGTCGGAGAACGAACCCGAAAAGAGGCCCGAGATGCTCGATCCGGGTGGATCGGTCTGATCGGCAGCCACCGGGGCAAGAGCTGCGTTGCCGACGTCAGGCGCATCGTTGAGGCCGAGTACCGTGATGGATGCACGGTCGGTCGCGAGTGAGAATGCGCTCGTGCCGCCCGCGCTCGAGGCGTCGACTTGGGCCCCGGTTCCGCCGGTAGCTTGATCCCATGCACGGAAATCAAAAGAGGCGCTGTCGGCATCCACCCCGTCCGGAACGAAGCGCACCCGATCCGTATCGCGCAGCAGCAGCGCGCTCGTGTCCGAGACCCCGCCGATCGGGCTCCAGCTCGCTCCCGCGTCGATGGAGAACTGCCAGGTGCCATTGCCGCTCGAGAGCTGTGTGACGGCTATGCCCTGGGCCGCGCTCGCATTGGCATCCGAGATCGAGGTGCCCACGATCGTCGAGACCGACTCGCCGGCGTTGTTGACCGCGTCCTCGTCGATCGTCGCGAGTGTCGGCGCCCCGGGCGTCAGCACGGGTGCTGAATTGGCCGCAACGACACTCAAGGTGGCCGTCTCTGTGGTCGTACTGAAGGCCGCGCTGCCGCCCTGCACCGAAGCGTCAAATGCGACCTGTCCGTTAGTCCCGACGCTCTGATCCCAGGCGCGGAATTCCAGATCCCCGGCCGGTCCTGTGTAACCCGGTGTCGGGACGAAGCGCACCAGCGCCGCAGCATCGAGCAACACCGCGCTGCCGTCCGAGACGCTACCGAACGAAGTCCAGATCGACCCACCGTCGGTGGAGAACTGCCAGATCCCATGGGTTTCGTCGACACCGACGACGGCGATTCCCTCGGGATCTCCGTTGTCGACATCATCGATCGGGTCGGTGCCTGCGCTGGCAAGGATCGCCGCAACCGAGTCGCCGGCAGGGTTCGAGTCCAGTTCGCTGACGTCCGTAAGTGTCAGGTCGGAAGAAGCGTCGAGCACCGGCGCGTCGTTTACGCCGCCGACCGCGATGGACGCCGTGTCGAAGGCGATCGAGTAGGGGGAACTTCCACCGGGCGCGACCACGCCGACGAGGGAACCGGCGGTTCCGCTGCTCTGGTCCCACGCGACGAAGTCGAAGGAAGCCGTGTCCGCATTCAGCGTGTCGGGCACGAATCGCACCAGGTCGATGTCGCGCAGCAGCAGCGCTGAACCCGGCCCGACGCCACCGACGGCGCTCCAGCTTCCGCCAGCGTCCGTCGAGAACTCCCAGCTGCCGTTGCTGCTGGTCAGCGAGGTGATCGCGATCCCTTCGGGTTCCGTCGTCCCATCGGGATCCGTGATGTTGCCGGCGATCAGTGCCCCGATCGTATCACCGCCGTTCGCCACATCGTCTTCAGTGATGGCCGTGAGAATCGGTGTCGCCGGGATGAGGATCGGGGCGTCGTTGACATCTCCGACCCCGATGGAGGCGGTGTTTTTCACCAGCGAGAAAGCGGTCGTGTCGCCGGTCGTGGATGCGTCGTCGAAGGTACCCGGCGCACCACTGCTCTGGTCCCACGCGTGGAAGTCGAAGCTCGCGGTCTCGCCGCTCGCTCCGTCGGGCACGAAGCGGACGCGATCGCTGTCACGCAACAGCAGTGCCGCACCCGTAGTGGGCGACCCCACCGCAGTCCAACTGCTACCCCCGTCAATCGAGAACTCCCAGCTTCCGCTGCTCGGTGTGACGGAGGTGATCGCGATCCCCGTTGGCGAAATCACGTCGACATCGGTGACGACACCGACGAGGAGTTCGCTGACCGGGTCACCGATGTTGTTCAGATCGTCTTCGTTGATGGCCGTGAGACTCGGGGTCGCCGGGGTGAGGACCGGGGCGTCGTTGACATCTCCGACCCCGATGGAGGCGGTGTTCTTCCCCAGCGAGAAGGCGGTCGTGTCGCCGGTGGTGGATGCATCGTCGAAGGTACCCGGCGCACCGCTGCTCTGGTCCCATGCGTGGAAGTCGAAGCTCGCAGTCTCGCCGCTCGCTCCGTCGGGCACGAAGCGAACGCGGTCCGTGTCGCGCAACAGCAGTGCCGCACCGGTAGTGGGCGTTCCCACTGCAGTCCAACTGCCGCCACTATCGGTCGAGAACTCCCAGCTGCCGCTGCTCGGTGTGACGGAGGTGATCGCGATTCCGGTCGGTGCGATTGCGTCGACATCCGAGATGACACCGATCAGGAACGCGCCGACCGAGTTGCCGGCGTTGTTCAGATCGTCTTCGTTGATCGGCGTCAGGTTCGGAGTCGCTGGTGTGAGGACCGGGGCGTCGTTGAGGCTGGCGACGACGATGGAGGCCGTGTCGTCCGCGAGAGAAAAGGCCGAGCTGAGACCGGGGCTCGAAGCGTTGGCGGTTGTTCCGGCTGCACCGCTGCTCTGATCCCACGCGTGAAAATCGAACGACGCCGACTCGCCGTTCTCGCCGTCGGGTACGAACCGCACGAAGTCGCTGTCGCGCAGCAACAGCGCCGTGCTGTCGCTCACCGTCAACGGCACATCGGTCCAGCTGTTGCCGTTGTCGGTGGAGAACTGCCAGAAGCCGTTGCTCGACGAAAGCGCTGTGATCGCGACGCCGCGCGCCGAAATCGAGTCGACGTCGGCGATCGGCCCGAGCAGGTTCGCAACCTGCTCTCCCGAATTCGACGTCTCGTCCTCTGTGATGGGTGGCATCGTGGGCGCGATCGGAGCCAGTACCGGGGCGTCGTTCAAGCTTCCGACAACGATCGAGGCCGTGTCGGAGAGAGCCGAAAAGGCTCCCGTGAGGCTGGGAGTCGCGTCCGCGATCGTCCCGGCGGCACCCGTGCTCTGGTCCCACGCTCGGAAGTCGAACGAGGCGCCGTCGGCGTTTGCACCGTCGGGCACGAAGCGCACGAGGTCCGTGTCGCGCAACAGCAGCGCTGAGCCGTCACTGACCGTCAAAGGAACGATCGCCCAACTGCTGCCGTTGTCGATCGAGAACTCCCAGCTTCCGTTGCCACTGCTGAGCGACGTGATCGCGATGCCTTCGGGCTGCGCCAATCCATCGGGATCCGTGATGCTCCCCGCGATCAACGACCCGACCGCATCGCCGTCGTTGGCGAGTTCGTCTTCGGTGATCGGCGTCAGACTCGGCGTACTCGGGTTCAGACTCGGGGCGTCGTTCAAACTCGCGACCACGATGCTGGCGGTATCGCTGACCGATGAGAACGCGCTGGTCGAAAGCGGCGAGCTGGCATCCGCAAGGGTCGCTTCGGTTCCGAGGCTCTGGTCCCAGGCGCGGAAGTCGAACGATGCCGTATCACCGGCGACGCCATCGGGCACGAATCGCACGTGGTCCGTCGCGCGCAGCAGCAGTGCGCTCGAATCGCTTACGATGAGCGGCACGTCCACCCAGGTGCTGCCGTCGGTCGAGTACTGCCAGGTGCCGTTGCCGCTCGACAGCGATGTGATGGCGATGCCCTCGGCCGCCAACAGATCCACGTCGCTGACCGAGCCGCCGAGCAGATCCGAAACGAGATCGCCCATCGAGTTCGTCTGGTCTTCGGTGATACCGGTGAGCGACGGACCGGCCGGGATGAGGACCGGACTGTCGTTGATTCCCGACACCGAGAGTGAAGCCGTGTTGATGCCGGCACTGAACGCCGCAGTCCCACCATTGCTGGTCGTGTCGACCTGGGTCCCTACACTCCCGGAGGTCCGATCCCACGCGCGGTAATCGAAGTCGGGCGTATCCGCGTTCGTGCCGTCCGACACGAAACGGACGAGGTCCGAGTCCCGCAGCAGCAATGCAGCGGTCTGTGCGACATCGGTCGGAACCGCGATCCAACTCCCTCCGCCGTCCGTCGAGTACTGCCAGCTTCCGTAGCTGGCGGTCTGTCCGGTGATGGCGATGCCCTCGACCGAGGCCAGGTCCGCATCCACGATCGTGCCGCTGAGGAAGCTCGAAATGAGGTGACCCCCTCCCGGCGCGTCGTCCTCGGTCATCGCGGGCAGCACGGTGACGGCGGGCTGTAGCACCGGTGCGTCGTTGATGGGAATCACGCTGAGTGTCGCGACCTCGATGTCGTCGCTGAAGGCGGTGATGCCGCCAGTACCCCCGGTGCCGGTGATGTCGAATCCCGTCTGCCCGCTGATTCCGGTGCTCTGGTCCCAGGCGCGGAACGTCAGGTTGCCCGCCGGTCCGGTGTAGGAGACAGCGGGCACGAAGCGAATGCGAGCCGTGGTGTCGAGGAGCACGGCCTGGGCGTCGCTGACCGCTCCGAAGCCCGTCCAGCTGCCTCCCGCGTCTGTCGAGAACTCCCACACTCCATTGGAATCATCTACGCCGGTCACGGCGATCCCGCGCGGGCTTCCGCTATCGACGTCTCCAATCGGTGTACCCGCGCCGGAGATCAGGATCGCGGTCACGGTGTCACCGGGAGGATCGGCATCGTCCTCGATCACGTTGGCGAGACGAAGGTCTGTACTGGTATCGAGTGTGGGTGCGTCGTTCACCCCAGTGACGTCGATGGCGGCCGTATCGAAGTTCGATGAAAATGGACTCGCGCCAGTGAAGCTGGTGACGTCAATGGTGCTCCCCGTGATCCCACTCGATTGGTCCCACGCCCGGTAGCTGAACGAGGCCGAGTCGGCGTTCTGCCCGTCGGGCACGAAGCGGACGTAGTCGCTGTCGCGGAGCATCAGCGCACTGGCGGTCGAGACGCTTCCCACGCTGCTCCAGGAGCCGCCGCCATCGGTAGAGAACTCCCAAGTGCCGTTGCTGCTCACGAGGGAGGTGATGGCAATGCCTTCCAGCGCGCTGTCGATATCGGTCACCGAGCCGCCGAGTAGCGTGGCGATCAGCTGGCCTCCGTTGTTGATCGCGTCCTCGTCGATCGACGGCAACATCGGCGCCGCCGGGGTGAGAACGGGCGCGTCGTTGACGCCATTGACGGTGATGGAAGCGATGTCCTTGGCGATCGAAAACGGGCTGGCGTTGCCGTTGACCGTGGTATCGCGAGTGGTGCCTACACCGCCCGCGGTCTGGTCCCAGGCGCGAAATTCGAACGAGGCCGCGTCGGCGAACTGGCCATCGGGGACGAAGCGGACGAGGTCGATGTCGCGCAGCAGCAATGCCCCGCCGTCGCTCACGACCAGCGGGATATCGGACCAACTGCCGCCCGCATCAGTCGAGAACTGCCAGGTGCCGTTGCTGGGAGTCAAACCGGTGATCGCAATGCCACGCAGAGCGGTCACGCCGTCCGGGTCGGTGACCGAGCCGGCGATCAGGTTGCCGACGAGTTCGCCGCCGTTGGCGAGATCGTCCTCGCTGATGGGCGGAAGGTTCGGAGACGCAGGCACCAGCACAGGTGCGTCGTTTTCAGCGACTACGTTGACGGTCTTGAACGCCAACCCGAGCGCTCCGCCCCCACCATCGGTGACCACGAAGCGAATACTGCGCGAGAGTTCCGAGGGGGCGTCCGAATCGTTGCGGAACGCGATGTTTCGAAGCACCGCTTCTACGGAGGTCTGGTCGGCGTTGCCGTTGAAGGTGATCTCCAGCGGATCCGCGTCGCCAACGCCGCCGGTGTAGCTCGCGACCACCACCGGTACGCCGCCGAAGTCGAACGTGATGTCGCCCGGTCCGGAGAGCGAGACATTGCCGATGCCGGGACCTTCGTCGAACACCCCCAATCGATCCTCGGAGGTGCCGGCCGCGACGAGTTCGACTGAGACTGTTCCACCATCGAAGCCCGCTGGCGGGTTGCCGATCGTGGCACCCGCATCCAGCACTGCGGGTCCGCTGTTTTCCGCGTAGTCGACGTCGGGCCCGGGCAGATCGAGTTCCGCGACGGTCGCAGCAAGGGTCGTGAGGCCGCGGATGGCCTCTTTGTTGTCGTCGAGTCCGACCTCGAGCCCCTCGAAGAGCAGCGTCACCGTAGCCGCGCCGCTGTCGGCCCCGGCTACGAGTGTGGTCTGGCCAACGGTGAGGGCGAAGACGTCATGTTCCTGGACGATTGCGTTGTTGCCACCGATGTCGTTGGTACTCGAGTCGACGCTGAGCAGCAGAGTCCCCGGACTCAGCGTGACTCCGGCAATCGTGGTCTCCGACTCGATCAGGTCGATACCGGAGATGTCCTGGTTGATGTTCACACTGGTGTCGCCGCCATCGATCAAGATCTCGACGTTGCCGGCGGTGGCGAGACCGGCGCCTACATTCACGGTCTCGAACAGCGAGATGCTCCTCTTCTCCGCATCGTCGACGAAAATGAAATCGCCCGCTCGGACCACTCGATCGCCGATCAGTGTGTCCCGCTCGACGAGCGTGATGCCCTGAATCTGCTTTCCGGTGGGATCATCGAGCAGCATGAAAAAGCGCCCGTTCGAATAGTCGCCGGGGGATTGGGGGCGAAAGACGAAGACGTCCTCTTTGGCGGCCGTGAGATTGCCATTGAGACCGGTGTAGGTGCGGTCGTCGAGGGAAGAGATCAGCAGATCTCCCGCCATCAATTGGAAGTTCGAAGTTCCGATTTGGAGATCGGCGGTCACATAGTGAAGTGCGCTGATCCGGCTGTCGGTCGTGAAGTCGCCGAGGCTGAACGCGGTCGAAAAGCTGCCGACCGTATTCCCCGCGAGCGGTTCGAGTTCGAGCCCGGCGCCGCCGAACTCGAGCACGTCGCCCCTTTTCCAGGAGTTCAGACCCGAAGCGCCTGGCGAGGCCACCGCATCGTCGGTGGCGAGCCAAAGGGCCGTCTCGCCGGTCGGGATCGCCTGCTGTTCGTAGAGGAACAGGAAGGGCAGCGAATTGGTGGCCGGCGCTTCGTTCTCGACCTGGATGGGGTCGGCCAGTGTATCTCCGTCCCAGCGCAGGAAGTGGATGTCGCTCGAGGCGTCTATCGTGGTGACCATCAACTCGTCAGAGTTTGGATCCGTCGCGACTCGCATCCCCTGCACGGTGGCGCCGACAGAGGGCCCCGAAACGGCGGTACCCCAACCGTCCGCTTCGGTCCACTTCACGTGATAGACGCGTTGGTCGCCCGCGGCGAAGAAGCCGATCGCGTCACCCGACGAGCTCTCGAACGAGACAGCAACATCGGGAAAATTCGTCAGAGCGGGCAGAATCGCCGCGGCGGGCGGAGTCTCGAAACCGCTGCCGTCCCAGACTGAAAAGAGCGTAACCGCCGCATCGGTCGTGATGCCGACGACGATCCGGTCGCTGCCCGGGTCCGCGGCGATGGCGGTATACAGCGCGTTGACGTTCGGAAGTCCGACAGAAATCGCCGCGCTTTGCCACGCCCCGTCGAAGATGTGATATCTCGCTGCGCCCTGCAGAAGGTCCGGACTGTGGATCACCAGCGCTCGGCCGCTCTGCTGCTCGTAGGCGACTCCGATGTCGGTCGAGGTCGGGCTCGGGCTGAACGTCAATGCCTCCTGATCGCCCCAGACACTTCCATTCCACCGGACCGCCCAGTCGAGATGGACGTCGTTCGCGACGACGAGCATCAAGTCGTTCGAATTCGGGTCCGCGGCGATCCGCATGTGTTCAGCGCGGCCAGCGAGCCCAGTGACCACCTGTTCGTTGCTCCAGACGGCGCCGTCCCAGATGCGGAAGGACAGCGGCGACCCGCCAGCCGTGTCGTTGCTCCACACCACCATCGCGTTACCTGTCTGCTGTTCGTAGGCAACGGCAAAACTCGACAGATTGGGATCGGCGACCGTCGCCATCGAAAACGGGAGCGCGGTCCAGTCGCTGCCGTCGAACATCTGACCGGTGATGAGACCGCTGGCATCGACACCCAACACGATCTTCTCGTCGCGGGTGGGCGCGTCAGCACCCTCGATGACCTGCCAGGTCCCGACGGCCGCAGTAGGGCTGGTGGGCCCGAATGTGGGATCGTCGAACTCGCTGGTCTCCGGCGTCGCGATCCCGGAGTCACCCCAGATCGCAGTTCCGTCGAGGAGCTGACCAAAGTTCGCCTGGACGCCGACGCTGAACGCCACCTCGGTCTCTACCGAACCGCGCACATGCTCGAGTACCCAGTTACCGCCAATGGCGGCGGCGCCGGTGGCGTCGACGCTCGCGGCGACATCTGCCCCGGTGAGCTGAGCGAAATCCTCGATCAGGGCCTTGCCATCGACGCTCTCTGCCAGGTTACAGCCGTAGAACAGCAGGTCTCCAGCGTCGCCAAATGCATTGCGCCAGCCAGCGATCGATTCTTCGAATAACGCCAGAGTGTCGCGTGACAGCCAGGTTCCGCCGAGCTGCACGCCTTGCTCGGTCCCGTGCGAGACGATGTGTACTGCGTCGATGTCCTGTTGCTCAGCGAGTACCCGGGAGATCTGGTCGACACCATCGCGCGTGGGGTCCAGCACGACGACTTCGAACAGCGGCCTTTCGTTCGCGCGCGCCTGCAGGTCGTCGACCAGCGACTCGAAATCGTCGATCCCGCCATCTACGAAGACGATCTCACGCCGCGTCTCGTTCAGTTCGGTCGCTGTCCGAACCCCATCGGGCCCGAGGGGTTCGATCCGCACGGTCGGGTCGACCCGGTCCAACGGGGCGAGCCGAGTGACCTCGGGAGGGAATACGGCTTCGAGGGCCGCGCCGTGGAGGTCGGCCGACATCAAGATCCGCGCATCGAGCTCTTCGACCAGCGCGCGACGGCTCTCGGTGGCGATTTTCTGTTGATTCGCAGCGCGGCGCTGTTGATCGGGCATGGGGGGCTCCCGGAACGTCTACCCCTATCGGCCTGGGGAATAGAGGGCTTGACGCTGTGACGGATATTCCGTGTTTCGCTCGAAGGACAGCGGACCCTCAAGCGCCCTCGCACGAAAGCCGAAGAGCAAATTCGAGTGCAACTCTCGAATCAGCGAACCGTGTCTTCTATGGATTTGGCTCGATCGACCTCTCTGAAGCAGAGGCCGTGGCGCACAGGTGCGCATCGGTGAGGGCACAGCTGCGCGACTGGCTGGCTGCCCACTGCGGTTCGACCATCGAAGCCGCGGTTGTGGTGCTCGGCCAGTCGGCTCATGCACCGGCCGCGCTGCTCGAATCCTGGCCACCCGGCACGGAGCCGCCGGCTCGGCTCACAGCCACTGTGCACAACGCCCTCGAGCGTGGCCGGCTCTCCGTCCAGCAGGCGCGCGGTGCCCGAGCGTCGACCGATGTCGCTCTGCCGATCTTGCGCGATGGACGAGTGTGCGGCGCGCTCGGAGCGACGCTTGCTGGCAGCGATTGGAAGGCCGAAGCCGAGCGGCTTCGCTGCGCACTCCCGAGTCTCCTGTCTCTGTTCGACCTGAACCGCGAACGCGAGCGGCTCACCGATCTTCTCGCGGCCGCCACGACACTGCTCGACCACGACCGACTCGCGACGGCCGCGCATGCGTTTTCGGGCGTGCTCGCGGCATCGCTCGGCTGCGAGCGGGTCTCGATCGGGCTTCTGCGAGGAAGCCGGGTCGAGTTGTTGACGCTGTCGAATAGCGTGCGCTTCAGCGACGACAGTCAAGCGGTACGGGATCTCTGCGCGGCGATGGACGAAGCCATTGTGCAAGACATCTGGGTCGGGTTGCCTGTGCCCGAAGACACCGCCGAGTCGGGCCTGCCGATCGCAACGCATGCACACGAGTCGCTGCGGCGGAGCTCTGGAGCTCGGGCGGTCAGCACCCTGCCCCTCGGTGCCCATGGCTGCACGGTCGGTGCTGTGACCTTCGAGTGGGCGACCGTCGATGCCCGCGACAACGCAGATTGCGAGTTGATTCCGGACCTTGCGGCGCTGTGTGGTCCAATGCTCGAGCTGCTGGCCCGGGCGGATGCCGGCCCGGCGGCGCGTGCGCGTGATGCGTGGCGGCTGTTTGCAGCGCGGCATTTCGGCGGCCAACGGCTCGCTCTGACAGCCGTGGGCTTCGTACTCGCACTCGTGTTGATGTTGGCCATCGTTCCGGGCACCCATCGGATCTCCGCTCGAGCGAATCTCGAAGGGCGCGTTCAACGTGCGCTGGTCGCTGCCGTGCCCGGATTCATCGCCGAAGCGAATGCGCGGGCGGGAGATGTCGTGGAGCAGGGCTTCGTACTTGCACGCCTCGACGATCGCGATCTGGAGCTGGCCCGCCGCAAATGGCTGAGCCAGAAGGAACAACTCGAACGCGAATACCGCGAGGCCCTCGCAGGCCGCGACGGAGCGCAGGTCAGTATTGTTCGCGCGCAGATCGACCAGGCCCATGCAGAGTTGGCACTCGCAGAGGAGTCGCTCTCCCGCACTCGCGTCGTCGCACCGTTCGACGGCGTCGTGGTGGAGGGAGATCTGGACCGCTCGCTGGGCTCCCCGGTCGAACTCGGTAGCGTGCTGTTCGAGGTGGCCCCGCTCGACGGCTATCGCATCATCGTGGAGGTCGACGATCGCGACATCGCCGACGTAAGCGTCGGTCAAAGCGGACGTCTCACTCTGAAGGCTCTGCCCAACGAGGTCCTGGCGCTGTCGGTGGAACGCGTGATGCCGGTTTCCACGACTGCCGACGGCCGCAACTACTTCCGAGTGGAGGCGAAGCTCGAGCAACCCCTCGCCGCGTTGCGTCCCGGAATGGAGGGCGTAGCCAAGATCGACGTGGGCGAGCGTCGGCTCCTGTGGATCTGGACCCACACACTGTTCGACTGGCTGCGGCTGCAGCTCTGGTCGGTACTCCCGTAGGCGGCGCGTGGACTCGCTCTACAGCCCTTCGTGGTACCAGGTGGCCGAGCTGCGCCCACGGCTGAGTTCCCACGTCACATTCTGTCGTCATGTATACCGCGCAGAGCCCTGGTTCGTACTGCATAATCCGACGACCGGACGCACCCATCGACTGACGCCGGCCGCGCACTCGATTGTCGCTGGCATGGACGGTCGATCCACGACTCAACAGCTGTGGGATCGCTCGCTTTCGACGTTGGGCGACGACTGTCCTACGCAAGAGGAGACGGTGCAACTGCTCGGGAAGTTGCACGCTGCAGATGTGCTTCGTTGCGATGTGCCACCCGACACCGAAGCGCTCTTTCGCGACGCCGCCGAGCAGGAGGCGCGCGAACTGCGAGGGCGCCTCAATCCCATCTCGTTTCGGCTCCCGCTGTTCGACCCGGACGCTCTGCTGACACGACTGCTCCCGGGGTGCAGAGTCCTCTTTTCCCGCACCGCGCTGTGGCTCTACTTCGCTGTCGTCGCAATCGCTGGACTGTCTGCTCTCCAAAATGCCCCGGAACTCGCGGCGGGCGCACGTGGACTGCTCGAGCCGGGTAGCCTGGCTGCGCTCTGGTTCGCCTACCCGATCGTGAAGGCGTTGCACGAACTGTCTCACGGTCTCGCGGTCAAGTACTTGGGGGGCGAGGTGCACGAGGTGGGTGTGCTCTTCCTCGTTTTCATCCCCGTGCCGTATGTAGACGCTTCTGCGTCCTCGGTCTTCCCGGAAAAGAGGCAGCGGATGGCGGTGAGTGCAGCGGGTATCGCCGCCGA
Organism: Deltaproteobacteria bacterium; assembly: GCA_029261905.1. Classification (GTDB taxonomy): domain Bacteria; phylum Myxococcota_A; class UBA9160; order UBA9160; family SMWR01; genus JAJDAM01. The sequence continues at coordinate 3,177 of JAJDAM010000635.1, read as the reverse complement.
GCTGGTGCTGGCCGCTGTTGCGACACTGCTTTGGTTTTCGCTCGAGCCCGGTTTCGTCCGCCAGACCGCCTACGCGGTGATGATGATCGGCGGGATCTCGACACTGCTGTTCAACGGCAACCCGCTGCTGCGCTTCGATGGCTACTACGTACTGGCGGATTGGCTCGAGATCCCAAATCTCTCCGGCAAGGCGCAGCAATATCTCGGCGGGTGGGCCCGCCGGAAGCTGTTGGGCTTGCGCGACGCGCCTTTACCCGATCGCACTCGCGGTGAGACGTTTTGGCTCGTCAGCTACGGCATCGCATCTGCGCTCTACCGGGTCGCGGTGATGTTCGGCATTGCTCTCTATCTGGCTGGACGGTTCTTCGTGCTCGGCGTGGCGCTCGCAGCGTTCACGCTGGTGATGCGGCTGGTCGTTCCGATCTTGAAGCAAGCCCGGTTCGTGCTGGTGGATCCGACGGTGGGAGAGGACCGCCTGCGGGCAGTCACAGGGAGTTTCGGGCTCGCTGGGCTGTTGGTCGTAGCGATGGTCGCTCTACCCATCCCGTTGCATACACGCAGCGAAGGCATCGTGTGGCTGCCGGAGCGTGCCCATGTACGGGCAGCGACGGAAGGCTTCGTGACTCGTGTGTTGGCAACGCCGCATCGCCGAGTCGCGTTGGGGGATCCGCTGATCCTGACGCGGGATCCATCCATCGAAGCGAGGGCCGCGATCGCCGAAGCCAAGGTGCGCGAACTGCGCTCGCGCTTGCAAGCTGTCGGTCAGCTGAACGCTGTCGAGCTCGAGACGGCGCGCGCAAGCCTCAGTGACGCAGAAGCGGAGCTTTCCCGGGTTCTCGAGCGCGTCGGCGACACTCTGATGACGAGTCCCTCGGACGGTGTTTTCGTCACGGTGGACGGCAAGGATCTCGAAGGGCGTTTCGTCGGCCAGGGTGAGGTGGTCGCGTACGTGGTCGACGACTCGGGCGCCGTCGCACGGGTCGTCGTTCTGCAAGCGGACGCTGCATTGTTGCGAGAGCGGACGAACGACACGTGGGTCCGATTCGCGCACGATCTCGGTACGGTGCATCGGGCCCGGATCAAACGGGAAGTGCCGGCGGCCAGCGACCGATTGCCGACACCCGCGCTCGGCTCGGCGTTCGGCGGCCCCGTCGCGGTAGACCCGCAGGACCCGAAGGGCCTGCAGACCTTGAACCGCATCTTTCAGTTCGACGTCGCATTACCCGAAAACGCGACCGGCTTCGCGGCCGGCGAGCGTGTCTACGTGCGCTTCGATCACGGGGCAGAGCCACTCGCGAAGCGCGGCTACCGAGCCGCCCGGCGCGTACTGCTGAAAGAACTCGGTGTCTAGCGTGCATCTCGGTACGGCAGAAGTGATCTTGTCGCAGCGCCCCGGCGTGGTGCGTGGCGCTCGACCCGAGCACGCCGAAATCGAGAGTCCGCGGCTGGCCCGCGCAGTGAACGGCGCGCTCGCGGTTCTTCGCCCGCCTCGCAGCATCGGGCGCAAGCGAGTAGCGGCCTTCGCGGCGACCGTGGAAGCTGAGTCGGCCGGTCTCGATACCGGCACCGAGGCGGCGTTCGATCACGTCGTCGCGGATTTTCGCCACGACCTGCAGCGCGTGGGGATCAGCGAGGCGCTCTTTGGTCGAGGCTTCGCACTCATTCGGGAAGCGGCCCGGCGCAGCCTCGGAATGACCCACTACGACGTGCAGCTCTATGCCGGCGGGGTGATCGCGCGCGCCGGTCTCGCTGAACTCGAGACCGGCGAGGGCAAGACACTCACCGCGACCCTGCCAGCGGCGCTCGCCGCAATGGCCGGTATTCCCGTGCACGTCATTACCGCCAACGACTACCTCGTATCGCGCGACGCGGAAGAGATGATGCCGCTGTACCGTCGCCTCGGGATCTCGGTTGGTGTGGTCACGACTGGTGAATCGGTGCGCGCCGCGCGTCGCGATGCATATGCTTGCGACATCACCTACGTGACCCACACGCAGGTCGCGTTCGACTACCTGCGCGACCAGGTGGCCGGTGCAGGAGAGCGAAGTCTCGCGCACCGGCTCCGGCTCACCCGAACGACGCGTGGAGACTCGCCGGTGCTGCGCGGACTCTGTTTCGCCATCGTCGACGAAGCCGACAGTGTGCTGATCGACGATGCGGCAACGCCGCTCATTCTGTCCGGTCCCGGCGTGACCGAGGACGAGGAATTGCTGCAGACCGCACTGGCGTTCTCAGACTGCCTCGAACCCGGGCGCGACTACGAGGTGGACGTTCGTCGCAATGCCGTGGAGCTTCGCCCCGCCGGGCACGCCCGTCTCGCGGAACTGGGCCGGGGCATCGACGGCCCACTCGGAGGCGAACGCCGCCGTGCAGAGTGGGTACACCGGGCCTTGTGTGCGACGCATCTATATGACCGCGATCGGCATTACGTCGTTCGCGACGGCGCCGTCGAGGTCATCGACCTCCCGACCGGACGTCGCGCACCGGATCGCTCCTTCGAAGGTGGGATCCAGGGGCTGATCGAAGTGGCCGAAGCAGTGGAAATCACGCCACGGCTCGAGACCCTTGCGCGCATCAGCTACCAGCACTTCTTTCGCCGTTATCTGCGGCTCGGCGGGATGACCGGCACCGCGCAGGAAGTCGCGCGCGAGTTGTGGCAAGTCTACGGCTTGCGAACGGAGGTCGTGCCGTCGCGCATCGCCTCCCAACGCCTCGAACCCGGACGCCGAGTCTACGCGCGTGCCGACGAAAAATGGGACGCGGCCGTCGTTCGCATCCGGTCACTGCATGAATCCGGAAGGCCGGTGCTCGTCGGGACTGCGAGCGTCGCGACATCTGAGCGTCTCAGTGAGCGGCTCGCTCGCGAAGGCCTGGTTCACGATCTGCTTTCCGCGACCCAAGACGGGAAGGAAGCAGAGGTCATCGCAGGGGCCGGCGCGCTCGGTCGCATCACAGTGGCCACTCGCATGGCGGGCCGTGGCACCGATATCCGCTTGGGGGCCGGCGTCGTGGAGGTTGGCGGGCTCGCGGTGATATCCATGGAACTCGGCGAAGCACGCCGCATCGATCGCCAGCTATTCGGTCGCTGTGGTCGCCAGGGCGGCCCGGGTAGCTGTGAGGAATTGTTGTCGATCGAAGACCAGATTGTGGTGGCGCACCTGCCTCTGTGGCTTCGGC
>JAJDAM010000634.1 GCA_029261905.1 Deltaproteobacteria bacterium | reverse complement strand
GTTGGCTCCCAGAATCATCAGATGATCGGTGCGCTCGATATCGGGAACCGGGATGTGAAGCATTCCACCGAACATCGATCCCGCTTGGACGTATCGCGGCCAGGTATCGATCGACCCCGCCGAGAATCGATTGCGTGTCGGGATCGCCTGGCTGACGACGTTCCAGTACAGCAGGGACGCCATGTCGTGTACCGTCGGATTGCCGCGGTACAACCCGATGGCATCGACCCCGCCGGCATCGCGAACCCGGGCCAGTCCGTCGGCGGCCAGGTCGTAGGCTTCGTCCCAGCCGATCTTCATCCACCCGCCGGGTGTGCGCCGGACGGGATGTCGCAGCCGATCCGGGTCGCGTTGCAGATCCAGCAGGCCGTGCGCCTTCGGGCAGATGTGGCCGCGCGAAAACGGATCGCGTCGGTCACCGGTGACGCGGGTGGCCTCTCCGTTTTCGACGCGAACTTCGATTCCGCAGGTCGCTTCGCACAGGGTACAGGTTCGGAACACAGAGCGAGATTCGGGTTGATTCGGCATGAGACGAGGCTAGGATGGTATTGGTTCTATCAAAAGGTCCAATTATGGAAAACATGAGCATACCACTTCGGGACCTGCCGTTGGATGGAACCGGGCCCGCGTATCGGCAGATCTACCGTTCGATTCGTGTCGCGATCCTGGCGGGCCGGGCCCCTGCGGGAGGTCGACTGCCGTCGAGTCGCTGGTTGGCCGACGATCTGGCCGTCTCGCGAAATACCGTGATCGCGGCGTACGACCAGTTGCTCGCCGAAGGTTATGTGGTGTCGCGTGTCGGCGCGGGCACCTACGTGGCACCCCAACTGATCGAAGAGCGACTGGAGGGTCAGGTCCGCTCGAAGGCGAAGCACCGCCGCGACGCAGGCCCGCATGCGTGCGCGAACGTCGCCGAACCACGGCTTTCGCGTTTTGGTGCTCGGGTTTCGGCAGAAACTCACCGTCGCGTCTACGACGCGTTGGGATCGCGGGCGCCCGTCGAAATCGATTTCATGCCATGCGTACCGGGATCTCGAGCGCTATCGAGCGAGGCCTGGCGGCGATGCGTCGCGCGCGAACTCGCCCGCGTGTCGGATCAGAACCTGAGCTACGGCGACCCTTCTGGCGTGTTGGAACTGCGTCGCCAGGTCGCGGTGTACCTGAATCGGAGCCGCGGCGTCGAATGCGACGCGGAGGACATCGCGATCGTGTCGGGCGTCGCGCAGGTGTTGAGTCTCTGTTCGAGGCTGCTCCTCGAGGAGGGAGATGCCGCGCTGATCGAAGATCCGCACTACATCGGCGCGAAGCATGCGTTCGAAGTCGCGGGCGCGGAAGTCGTGTACGCATCGGTCGACGACGAGGGAATCGATCTCGACTCGGTACCGGCGGCCGATCGTGATCGCTGTCGGTTGGCCTATGTCACACCGTCTCACCAATTTCCCAAGGGCAGTGTGATGTCGCTGACCCGACGGCTGGCACTGCTCGAGTGGGCCGAGCGGGTGGGTGCGTTCGTGATCGAGGATGATTACGACAGCGAGTTTCGGTACTCGGGCCGCGCCATCGAGGCGCTGAAGAGCCTGGATCGATCCGAGCGCGTGATCTATGTCGGGACGTTCTCCAAAGTCCTCGACCCGGCGCTGCGCCTCGCTTACGTCGTGGTTCCGAAGGGCCTGCAGGACGTATTTCGCAAGGCGAAATGGATGGCGGATTGGGCGAGCCCTGCGTTCGAACAGCGAGTTCTCGCGCACTTCATCGAGGAGGGCGAGTTCGAACGTCATCTGCGTCGGATGCGAACCCAGTACGGCGCCAAACGAGAGGTTCTGTTGGGAGCACTGTCCAACGCCTTTTCCGATGACTTTGAATACGGGAAGCCGTGCGGGAAGCCAACCAAAAAGCCAAACGGGCCAAACGGGAAGGCCGATCAGATCAAGGTCTTCGACAGTCGCGCCGGCCTCCACCTGCTGGTGGATCTACCGTCGGTACCCGAACGTCACACCCACGCGATCGGAAGCAGGTGTTTGCAGCAGGGTGTCGCCATCTACTCGGCGAAACCCTACTACCGAACTCCGCCCGAGACGTGTCAACTGATTCTGGGCTTCACATTGCCCGATGAGGAAGCGATCGGTCGCGGTGCAAACATCCTGGCGGAGGCCGTGCGGTCGATCTGAATCCCCGATCGACCGCAGCCGCTGGCGCCTGGTTCGAGCGCTCACGCCAGCCCAGTCACCAGGAACTGCGGCAGTACGAGTAGATACGTCTCGGCGTCGATCGCTGCGCGTACGTCGTCGACGAAAGCGTCGACGGTCGCTTCGTCGATGCGCCCCGAATGACGGGCGTACTTGGCCATGTTGAAAAGGATCGGTGCTGCTCGGCCCTTCGTGTCAGGCCCCGCCACCATTTTGACGCGAACCTCCTGGAATCCGGCCTCGCGCATCAAGCCATAGAGCATCCTTCCCACCAATGGAGTCTTGTACGCGATACTGGCTGCGGCGAATATTTCGGCCAGTCGCTCGGTTCCGATCGGCTCGACCACGAGCATTCCCCAATCGCTGTCGATGGCGTGGAGGCGGCCGCCGGGTTTCAATGCGCGACGGAACTCTTTGAATGTCGCGCCGATGTCGTCCACGTACTCGAGCACGTTCTTGCAGATGATGCGGTCGACGCTGGCATCTTCGAGTGGCAGTTCGCTGGCCTCGATGCAGTGAAAGCGGATCCGGCCGCCGACGCCTTCGGCGGCCGCGTTCTTGGCTGCGCGCTCGATGAACATCTCATTGATGTCGACGCCGTGTACCCATCCCTGCTCCCCGACGCGGCGGGCCAATTCGATCGCCAACATACCGGGACCACAGCCGTAGTCCACCACCGTCTGTCCCGCTTCGATCTCGGCCGGTGCCAGCAACGCGGCCATTTCGGGCCGCCAGCGGAACATCTCCTCGTAACCCTCGATGCGCTCGGGGTCGATGTCGAGCCAGTGGTCGCGGTAGTAGGTCTCGTCGCTCATGGTGGGCCTCCCGCCGCATCCTACACGAACCGATCGGAACGCGATCGGTCGACGCGGCTTCGATTCGCATTTCGACTACCTTCGCCTGCGTCGAATCGGAACAAGGGGCGCGCGAAATGGCTGGACGCTTGGAAGGGAAGGTCGCGGTGATCACCGGGGCCGGCAGCGGGATCGGGGCCGAGTCGGCCAGGTTGTTCGCGGCCGAGGGTGCGAATGTACTCGTCAGCGATATGCGCGCCGAGTCCGGAGAGAAAGTGGCGGCAGAAATCGGCGACTCGGCCGCGTTCCAGGCCGTCGACGTCAGCCGTGAAGCGGATGTGCGCGCGATGATCGAAGCAGCCATGGCACGTTGGGGGCGTATCGACGTGTTGTTCAACAACGCGGGCTTCGGAGGAGCGATCGGCCCGATCGAATCGACGAGTGCCGATGACTACGACATCACCTTCGACGTGCTGCTCAAGGGAGTCTTTCTCGGCATGAAGTACGTCGCGCCCATCATGAAGGCGCAACGAGCGGGGAGCATCATCAGCACCGCCAGCGTGGCCGCCACGATCGGAGGGGGTTCGCCGCATTTGTACGCGGTGGCGAAGGCGGCCGTGGTCAAATTGACGGAGACAGTCGCGCTGGAACTCGGCGCGCAGGGGATTCGCGTCAACTGCATCTGCCCGGGCTTCATCGCGACTCCGCTCGCCGTGGGCCATCCCGATGCCGACGAGGACGCATTCGAAAAGTTGCGAAACGGTATCGGTCGCAGCCAGCCGATCGGTCGTCTGGGGGAACCGCGGGATATCGCGCAAGCCGCGCTCTACCTCGCCAGCGACGATTCGACGTTCGTGACCGGCCACGCGATGGTCGTCGACGGCGGTGTCAACGCGGGACCCGCATGGGATCACTGGCCCAAGTGGATGACCGAATCGCGGCCGCTCAAGATGTACAGACCCAAGGGACGCTGAGCTGCGCGGCAAACGAGTCGCTGGCTTCTGACGGGTGGGTCTAGACGATGTTGCCGGGGCGCGCGTCGGTGTATGCCCCGTTTTCAAAAACGACTTCTCCATTGACGACGACCGCGCGGTACCCCGTCGACCTTCGCACGTAGCGGTTCGCTTCGCCGGGAAAGTCGTTGACGAACTCCTGGGGCGAGCACGCAACGGTGTCGCGATCGAACAGGGCCAGGTCGGCAGCCTTGCCGACCTCGAGCGTTCCGCGATCGTTCAGGTTCCAGTCGCGGGCCAATTCGCCGGTCATTCGGTGTACGGCCCGCTCGAGTGTCATCTGTCCACTTTCGCGCACGAAATACTCCAGCAGGTGGGTCGTGTCGCCGGTGCCGCAGAACTGCGTGATGTGCGCGCCGGCATCGGATGCGCCGAAATGGCACAGCGGATGATCGAGCAATCTTCCGACCGCCGGCTTGTCGGCGTTCAGCACACCGACCATCTGGAATTCGGTCTCCAAATCGTCGGCTAGCGCCAGGTCGAGGATGATCTCGGCGATCTCGCGCTTTTCGGCACCCGCGATCTCGAGCAGCATCTTGCCCACGTATTTCTTGTTCTCGGGGCTGTTCACCTGGCCGACGCGCAAGAACGGCAGTGCGCCGCTCATCCCCTGTGCGTTTCGCATCTCCTCCAGCAACTTTTCGCGATTGCTCTCGTCTGCGAATTTTGCGATGCGCCCGGGCATCGGCGAATCCATGATCGCCTTCCAGCTGGGCAGCGCATAGAGCAGCATGCTGGTTTCGGACAACCGCATATTCAAGTCGAAACAACGCGGCATGACCTGGCCATAGACCTTCGCTCCGCGATCGTGCTCTGCTTGGAGTGCGGCGATCGACTCGCTGGCATCGGGCGAATTCGGGGACGACAGGATGGGCTGCAACGAGCACATCACGCCGGAAGCGAGGCTCAGTTCGCCGAGCTCCCTGATGTTCTCGAGTTGCTTGGGAAGCTCGGGAAAATACGGGACGACCTGCCAGACGCCGCGACCGCTCCGTGCCATCGCCTTGCAGAGCGCGAGTTTCTCGTTGAAATCGGCGAAGCGGCTGGGTACGGGCTCCATGTTCTCGTCGATGTCGACATACGATGACGATACGCCCAATGCGCCGGCGGCCATCGCCTCTTCGACGATCGCGCACATCGCTTCGATTTCAGCTTCGGTCGCGGTTCTCTTCTGGCTGTCGTCGCCCATCACGTAGTAGCGAATCGCCGAATGACCGATCAGCGCGCCGACGTTCAGCCCGAGACCGGGGCGAATGTGATCGAGATATTCTGGAAAAGTCTCCCATGAAAACGGCACGGCGGCATCGAAGGTCTTCTCTTTGATGTCCTCGATGACCTGAAACATCATCACGAGCTTGTTCGACTTGTTGGGTCGGACCGGCGCGAGGCTGAGCGAGCAGTTTCCCATCACGATCGTCGTGACACCGTGTTCGAGCGAGGGTGTCGCGAGGCCGTCCCAGCACAGTTGCGGGTCGAAATGGGTGTGGATGTCGATGAAGCCGGGCGCCAGGGTCAGGCCCGAGCCGTCGATTTCGCGCTCAGCGGTTCCATCGAAACTGCCGATCGCAACGATCTTGCCATCGCGGGCCGCGAGGTCGCCGATGAACGCAGGCGCTCCGGTTCCGTCTACGATCTGGGTGTTCCGAATCACGAGCTGTGCGTCTGCCAACGGAGATCTCCTTTGGATCCAAAGGTTTGGATGGGCGGTCGCTGGAGGGATGGGGTTCGACCGACCGCACAGTGTAGGGCAATTTCACTGTCGGGTTCTGCGTGATACGATCGGCTTCCGCGACACTGCGAGATCGAACTCGATGACTGATCGAACTCGATCGAACTTGATCGAAAGATCGAAAGATCGATTAGATCGAAAGCTTGAAAGATCCAAACAGGAGATCCGATGGGTCAGAACACCGACATCGTGAACGCTTTCTGCGGCGCCTGGAAGGATCAGGATATCGACAAGCTGCTCACATTCTTCACCGACGACGCGATCTACACCAATATCCCTCTGGATCCACCCAACGAGGGAATCGAAGCGATTCGAAAGGCGATCGAGGGCTTCGCGGCCGCGGCCGAGGAGATCGAGTGGGTCGTGCATGCGACGGCCGAGAACAGCGAGACCGGCATCGTGATGAACGAGCGTACGGACCGATTCAAGATCGGTGGAAAATGGGTCGAGGCGCGTGTGATGGGGGTGTTCGAACTCCGCGGCGGCAAGATCCAGTCGTGGCGCGACTACTTCGACATGAACCAGTTCATGAGCCAGATGGGCGGTTGAAGCGAGGCTACCTCGGCGTGAATCGCTGTCCGGCGTCCAATCGGATCGTGGTGCCGTTGAGCATCGGCGTCTCCACGATGGCACGCGCCAGTCGCGCGAATTCTTCGGGTTTGCCCATTCGCTTCGGAAAGGCTGCATCGCGGACCAGCGCTGCCTTCATGTCGTCGGGCGCGAGCTTGGTCAGGCCGGTGTCGAAGAGGCTGGGTGCGATCGCAACCACGCGAATTCCCAGGCTGCCGAGGTCGCGGGCCGCGGTAAACGTCATGCCGACGATGCCGCTCTTGGCGGCCGCATAGGCGACCTGGCCGATCTGCCCCTCGAATGCGGCG
>JAJDAM010000633.1 GCA_029261905.1 Deltaproteobacteria bacterium | reverse complement strand
ACGTAGATCCAGCCCTCGCGCCCGACGAACTCTGCCATCGGGTCGTAGACGGGCGCCGTATCGAAGCCGCCCGTCGAGTTCCACCACTCGATCACCATCGTCCCACTGAAATCGGCCATGTCGACCGGGCGTCGGATGATGATGCGCGTCGTGTACGGAACGTCTTCGGTCTGCGCAAATGTGGCGTTCACCGGTTGGACGATGACCTCGCCACGCACCGGCACCTCGTTGTAGGTGTAGATATCCGCGACACCCGAGACGAAATACTCCTCATCGACATAGGGAGTCAGCAGATCCGACACCTGTCGAAATGGCGGGAACTGGGCCTCACCCTGACCCACGGGAGGTGCAGACACGGTGACGGGCGAAGTCTGGGAAGCCCACACCGGATTCGAAAGACCTTGAATTCCGAAGAGCATCAGGCTGATCAGCGCAGCACGAACGAACGATCGCATGGGGGAACTCCTGGGTCCTGTGGAGTTGGCAGTGCGGTTTTCGATGTAGAGCGCTGTCCACGTAGCCGTGGGCAGACGCAGCCGCATTCTATCGTGTCCGTGTCGGCTATCGGGGCGAAATTCCGGGCCCTTCGACCCCGAAATCGGGAATCGGAGCGCCTTCCGCATGCGCAGGTGGGGCGATCCCCAGCAGCTTCGCGATCGTCGGGGCCACTTGAATACTGCGGACCGCACCAATGCGAGCGCCCGTCGGAACGCCACGTCCCAGCGCCAGCAAGATCGCGCCCATGTCGGGATGATCAGTCGCGTAACCGTGCATTCCCGGCTTCCAATCGAACAGGAGACCGCCCAGGTAGACTGCAGCCGTTCGCAGCAGCCCGGCTTGGGCTTGAAAGAAAGTACGCGGCGGTGTCGTCACCAGCATCAAATCACCGTTGCGGGTGGGGTGTCGGAGCCTGAACTCATCGGGCAAATCGGCTGCCGCGTAGACCGCAACCTCGGGGATCTCGCCGAGGACGCGCAGTGCTTCGGGTTGCGCAGCCTTGTCATTCAGAAAGACGGTTGCCGTTGCGGCGCCGGGGATGATATCCGCGTCGATTCCTGCGTCCTCCAACGGGCCGCGGATATCGATCACCTCATCCACTTCGGTCATGCCATGATCACTGACGATCATGAGGGTCGTGCGATGCCAGAGGTCTCGCTCGTCGATCGAAGCCAGCAGCCGCGCCAGGTGTGCATCCTGCTCCATCAACTGCTCGACGATGGCGGGGTGGTCTGGCCCCCTCGAATGGCCCACACCGTCGGCCCCATGCCACCACGCCATGATCAGCCGCGGGCGTTGGGGATCGGGCAAGTCGAGCCAGGCCACGATCTGGTCGACCTTTTCGGCTTCGCCAACTCCACCGTCGAACGGAGTCTTGCGCAAGCTCGCACCGCTACCGTGCCAATCCGTTTCCGACCCGACCCAGAAATACGTTGCGGACCGCACGCCCTGTCGCTCGGCTGCCGACCAGATCGGCTCCGCTTCGATCCAATCCGCTTCCTTGCTGTAGTTGTACAAACCCCGCTCCGAATCGCGAAACACGTTGTTCACGATTCCGTGTCGATCCGCGTGTGTACCGGTTGCGAGCGCTACGTGGTTCGGAAAAGTGCTCGACGGAAACACGGGGACCAATCGGTCGGCGCGAATTCCCTGCTCCTCGATCCGCTTCAATGCGGGAAAATCCGCTCGGTCGAGATAGTCATGGCGGACACCATCCCACGACAGCACGATCACGATCGGCTCGTCGGCATGGACGGACGCGGGCCGACCGACAGCGATCGCCAGCACGGCTCCGATCCCGAGCAGCGCCAAACGGCATCGCGATGCATCCCCAACCGGCGAGCGCGTACCCATCGTGTGTCTCCGTGCGGATCGCGACCGACCCGTCTAGTTCATTCGATTGCGCGCTGGAGCAGTGTAGCGTCTCGCATCAAGCGTTCTTTCGAGACGTGTACTGGCACCAGATGTCCGGCATCGACGAGCGCCCGAAATGCCGGGTCACCCCGATCGGCAGCCCGCTGGATCCGGTCGATGCTCGATTGCATCCGGACCGCGATCAGTTCGACGAAACCCCGACGGTCCTCGAGTCCGTAGGCATCGACGAAACGCCGCAATCGCGCGGATCGATCAATCGGGTCCATCCACCCGAGTTCGCGGCACTGGGCTACTCCATGCAGGGGCACGAAGTTCCACGCCGCAAACGCGAGGTCGAGTTCAGGCTTACCGGGGCCTGCGACGTCCCAATCGAACACGCCCACCACGCCTGACGCTTCCCATGCGACATTGTAGGGCGCGACATCGTTGTGACAGATGATCTCGCCGGGCTCCGCCCGAGCCTCGGTCAGCCGCCAGCGGGTATTTTCGGGTTGGACGAAATCGGTCACCGCGCGGTGGTAGCGACGCAGCCACTCGGCCACGTCGGACAAGGTCTGCTCCGAGCGAGTCCAGGCCGGCCAGGGTTTGCCCGATCCCACCGTCTCACCGGGGAGATAGCTGAGAATCTCACGGCCCTGTTCGTCGATCCCCTGTGCGCGAGGGCATTGTCGGAAGCCGCGCTCTTCGAGATGTGCGAGCAGGGCATGAACGGCGGCGGTCCAGGCGCCGGTCGCGCGGCGCACGGTGTCACCCACGCGGACGACTTGATTCAAGTTACCACCGTCGAGCAGTTCTTCGTCCAATCCGAAAGCCCCTGATCACACCGAACGACACATCCAACGCTCCGCGACGCGACCCGTTCGACCGACTACAATGCGTCCCGATCCGGCACCACGCAGCTACGTTCACTACAAGGATACCGATGCCCAACATCCGCTGGTTGATCGCTCTGATAACGCGATTGCACCGTTTCACTTTCCTCGCGACAGACGGCCGGATCGGCTCATCTGCGTTTCGAATGCGCTTTCTGCTGCTCGGGCACGTTGGCCGCAAATCCGGCCTGCAGCGATACACACCGCTTCTGTGCGTCGAAGACGAAGACCGCTGGATCATCGTCGGTTCCAACGGTGGCGACGATCGACCGCCAGCATGGTGGCTGAACGTACAGACCCATCCCAAAGCCGAGGTCCGCTACTACCGCGAGCGCGTTCCCGTCACGGCACGGGAAGCGGGCGAGAGCGAATACGAGGCGCTGTGGGCGAAGCTGCAGCAATCCTATGCGTTCTACGACAATTACCGGACGCGAACCACCCGGAAGATTCCCGTGGTGGTGTTGGAACGGCCCGAGTAGGCCGATCCGCGCCTCGAACCTCTCGCGTTACTTGAAACGCTCCGAGAACACATCTTCGTTGAAACCGACGATGACGGTCTTTCCCCGGCGAATCGTGGGCGCGCGCAGGTTTCCCGTCGGTCCGAGCATGGCGTCGACGACGTCCTTGCCGGCTTTCCCTCCAGGTTTGAACTCGCTGACCTTCTTGCCCTTCGCGACGATCACCAGCGATGCGCTCTTGGCAATCTCGGCGGCGTCCTTGCGGCCGAGCTTGCGGCTGGCGGGGACGAGTTCTTTCGTCTCGATACCGTTGGCGTCCAAGAACTTGGACGCTCGAGTGCAAGAAGTTCAGCCCTTGCGGGAGTAGTGCCAATCGATACTTCCGGTACTTCGAGCCATGGGTCCTCCGATTCATTCGATCGAGCGAATTCATGCTTGCTGGGCGCCAGCAAGCCGATACTTCGCGCGACTCGGTCCGATGTCAAGCCCCGGGCTGTCCGGCCGTCAGCTTCGGCACGCTGAAATCGAACACGGCCAGATCGTCAGGCCCTTCTGCCGAGCGTACCCACCGCGCTGGAGTCAGGGACGCATCGAGCCGCCACAGGTCTCCGTTCATCGTATCGATCAGGAAATGCGTCCCAGCAAGATCCGTGCGGTTCGGCTCGACGACCAACATCAGCCGATTGCTCCCGCCGTGGACGGTCGTCGACTCACCCGGACCATTGAAACAAGCCGTCGTGCCGAACCAGAGTGACGCCACGCAAAACGCGAAGATTGCATTTCTCACCGTCTGTTCTCCAAGTTGGCCTCCATCGAGAAGCCGAGCGTCGGATGATGGCCTCCCAGCGCGAAAATTCCAATCGCCAGATGAAGCCGGAACGCGTCGGACAAAGCGGATCAGAAGTGTCCGATTCGAGTGCGCGGCGCGTTAGAATCGCCAGACGTTCGAACACGGGGAGGGAACCCATGGCATACGACGACTACGAGCTGCTGAAGATCGAGGTCTCGCAAGGAGTGGCGCGAGCCGTCGTCGACGCACCCCCGATCAACGTCATGACACTTCCCTTGTTCGGCGAATTGATGCGGTTCGGCGCACAGGTCGGCGATGACGACGACGTCGCGGTGGTCGTACTGTCGAGCGCGAATCCCGACTTTTTCATCGCCCATTTCGACGTCACTGCGATCTTGGGCTTTCCGACCGATTCCGAACCCGTTCGAACACCGGACAACGTATTTCACCAGATGTGCGAGCGGTACCGAACGATGTCCAAAGTCTGCATCGCCCAGATCGAGGGCCGGGTTGGCGGTGGTGGCTGCGAACTGATCCAGAGTTTTGACATGCGCTTCGGTGTCGTCGGAAAGACCATCATCAACCAGATGGAAGTCCCACTCGGCATTCTGCCCGGCGGCGGCGGCACCCAACGCCTGCCACGCCTGGTAGGCCGTGGTCGAGCGATGGAGATCATCATCGGCGCGAACGACCTGGACGCGACGACCGCCGAGAACTGGGGCTTGCTCAACCGCGCGATGGCGGCGGATGCGATCGGTCCATTCGTAGAACAGCTCGCGGCACGCATCGCGTCGTTCCCGCGCGACGCGATCGAACTGGCCAAGCAGTCGGTCAATGCGGCAGAACTACCGTTGAAAGAAGGCCTGGTCGAAGAGGGCTACCTGTTCGCCCGGTCGCTCCGCACCCAGGGTGCGCAGCAAAACATGCGACGCTTTCTCGAACTGGGAGGCCAGACCCGAGAGGCCGAACTCGAGATGGGCGAACTGGCGGCCAAGCTCGGCGAGAAGCAATAGCGCGTTCGCTGGAGGTACCGTCCCGTACAGTCTCGTCGGTGCGTTGGCGCCGCGAAGCATTCGGAGGGCCCGATGGCCGAAGTGATCCGCTACGAAGTCAGCGATGGAATCGGAACGATCACCATCGATCGTCCCGCAAAACGCAACGCCATGACGTACGCGATCCTCGCCGAATTTCTCGAGGTGGTCGGACATGCTGGCCAGGACGAGGACGCGCGTGTGCTGATCCTGACGGGTTCCGGCGGCGCGTTCTGTGCAGGGACCGACTTGTCGGACCTGTCGACGGTCCCCGGTGAGCGACGCGAGGGCCGCGGCCGCGCCGACCAGAGCGAACGCTGGTGGCCGATCGTCGAGTGTCCGAAGCCGGTGATCGCGGCCGTCGACGGGGCCGCCGTGGGAATGGGCGCCGAATTCACACTGCAGTGCGACGTTCGAATCGCGTCTACACGCGCTCGATTCGCGTGGAACTTCGTCCACCGCGGTCTGGTACCGGACACCGGCGCCGGCAGTTGGTTGCTGCCCCGTGTCGTCGGAGTCCCGACTGCCGCGCGACTGCTGTTCTCGGGAGAGTTCCTGTCCGCCGCCGAAGCGCTCGAAATCGGCTATGTGAGCCAGGTGGTCGAGCCGGAAGCGCTGGCCGAAGCCGCGCGTGAGGAGGCCCGGCGGTTTTCGAAGGGCTCGCCATTGTCGATGAAGTTGATCAAAGAACTGCTCTATCAGGGCCTGGCGGGTGGCGTAGACGAGCACATGACTCGCCATCTGGATGCGCTGAAGACCTGCTTCCGATCCGAGGACCACCAGGAAGGCGTCGCCGCGTTCCTCGAGCGACGCGAGGCCAACTTCCTGGGCCGCTGACTGGCTCCGGAACTTCATCCGTCAGTTCGCGAGATCACCAGCGTTCGACCAGGAGTCTGGGGGATACGGCGATCGGGTTCCCCCACAACCGAAAGTGTACGACGTGGCGGGGTTCCACTCGAAGCGCGCGCGCCCATTGCGGATTGTTCTCGTGGGCGACGCGGCCATCGAATCCGCGTCGGGCGTCGAAGGGGATTCCGATCTGGCGGTAGTACCGCTCACAGCGGGCGAGGTCTTCGGTGGCGCTCGATCTCAGATACACGCCCGCATTGAAGTTCTCGAAGA
>JAJDAM010000632.1 GCA_029261905.1 Deltaproteobacteria bacterium | reverse complement strand
TCGAGGGTGCGAATGTCGGCCAAGTTGTCCGGGACCCGCGACGTTCCAGGTGGCGCACTCCGAGCGACGTTTCGGATCCGGTTCGAGGTGGAGGGTTCGGCGAAACCCGCGTGCCATGGCGAAGTGACCTACGTCTACTATCCGAGCTGATCGCCCACCCGTGCGGTTTGCCCTGATATCACCGCCATCGGCTTGACTCACCGATGGACGGCGCCGATCCTGCCGCCATGCGAATCGCGATCGCACAGCTGAATCCCGTCGTCGGTGACCTCGCCGGCAACCGCAAACTCGTCGAGGAAGCGGCCGCCAGAGCAGCGAGTGAACGTGCCGACGTGCTGGCACTTCCGGAGATGGTACTGACCGGCTATCCGCCGATGGATCTGCTGGAACGCGATGGCTTCGTCCGAGACCAACTTCGCGAACTCGATGCACTTCTGCCCGCATCGCGCAGTGTGCCGATAGCACTGGGTGCCATCGTCAGAAGAGAGGGCGAAGGACGCGCGCGGCTCCATAATGCTGCGGTGCTTCTCGCCGACGGAAAACAGCGAGCCGTTCGGATCAAGAGTCTGCTGCCGAGCTACGACGTATTCGATGAGCGCCGCTATTTCGCTGCCGCGACGTCACGTGAAACCGTGACACTGAAAGACGGCGGCCCCGAAATCGGCTTGACGATCTGTGAAGACGCCTGGGTCGAGAAAATGGGGTACGCGATCAACCCCATCGGTGAACTCGCCGCGGCCGGCGCGCGCGCGATTCTGAATCTGTCGTCGTCGCCCTGGCATGTGACGAAGGCCGAGGAGCGCAGGGAGATGGTCTCAGCCCTCTCGCGAGACCACCACATTCCGATCTGCTTCGTGAATCAAGTGGGTGGCAACGACGAACTGATCTTCGACGGTGGATCATTCGTCACCGACCAGCAAGGCCGCATCCTGGCGAAATTCCCGCTGTTCGAATCGCACTTCGGCGTCGTCGACGTCGCTATCGATGGCGCTGTCGATGAAGAGAGGGACGCCGAGCCCCTCGCAGCGCAAGCCGAAGACCCGGGTCCGATCGAGCAGCTCGAAGCCGGCCTCGTGTTGGGAATCCGGGACTACTTCCGCAAGCAGAACCTGCCGCCGGGCGCTGTGATCGGAGTGTCCGGCGGGATCGACTCAGCCGTGACCGCGCACCTGGCCGCGCTCGCTCTGGGCCGCGACCGCGTGGTCGGAATAGCCATGCCGGGTCCCTATTCGTCCGACCACAGTGTCGCCGATGCGGAAGCCCTCGCGACGACATTGGGGATCGAGGTGCGCCGCGTGGCGGTCACACCGATCTACGAGGCTTACCTCAGCGCATTCGGCTCAGTACTCGGAGAACGCAGCGACTACGGAATCGCCCAGCAGAACATCCAGAGTCGGATTCGGGGCGCAATGCTGATGGCGGTCTCGAACGCGGAGGGTCGGTTGGTGCTGGCCACCGGAAACAAGAGCGAATTGAGCGTGGGATACTGCACGCTCTACGGGGATACCGTGGGCGGCCTGGCGGTTCTCGGGGATGTGTACAAACGCGACGTGTACGCACTCGCGCGTCACGCGAACCGCGATGGCATCAGGATTCCGATCAACACCATCGAGAAACCGCCATCGGCCGAACTCGCGCCGGACCAGCTCGATAGCGACGACCTGCCCAGCTACGACGTGCTCGATGCGATCCTCACCGACGCGATCGAAGGCGGGCTGAGTGCGGGAAGCATCCCGATTCCACCGGGCTCGAGTGCTGAAGTCGTCAGAAACATCGCGGCCCGGCTCGATCGCAATGAGTACAAGCGCCGCCAGTCGCCGCTGGTGCTGCGAACCTCGCCCAAGGCCTTCGGGACCGGCCGGCGGCTTCCGATCGTTCATCGGTACCTGTGAGCCCGAGGCGAGCTCTGCGGCGCGTCGGAAGATTCAGCCTTCTTCGGTGATGGCTCTGACGTTCTCGGCTCGCGCGCCGCGCGGTCCCTCTTGAACGACGTATTCGACGACGTCCCCTTCGTTGAGAGAGTCGTAGTCGCTCGGCCCGAGGCCGGAGCGATGAAAGAACACCTCGCGACCATCGTCTCCGCGTACGAATCCGAAACCGCGATCCCGAACGAGCTTCTTGATCTTGCCCTTGACCTTCGGTCCCGACGGGACCGTACGCTGAGCCGTCGTGCGGCGGCCGCGTCCACCGCCTCCCCGTCGACCACGCCCGCCCATGCTGAAGCGATCACTCAGCACGAACTCGTCTTTGAAGAGCTTGACCGGAACTACGAGGTCCTGCATTCCGTCCGACTCCGGGCTGAGCAGGACTTCCTCGTCACCTAGATCGACCACTGAATAACGCAGTCCGGTATTGCGGTGCGTAATCAGGGTTCCCGATTCGATTTCTTCCAGTGACAACATGTAGAGACCTCGAGGCGAAAGCGCAGCGTCGCGCTATTCCGTCGCGCTATGTCCAAATCCGGCGTCAGTTCTACCTGACCCCGCGTGGGGTGAGAACGTTCTGGGTACCGGCTGTGGATTGGGCGCTCACACGCTGCGTGGAGTCACCAGAAGCGCAACAGAGGCGGCAGGTTAGAGGATGAACAAAGCCCGGTCAATCGAATCCCCCGCGTGCAACGACATCTGCTGTCCGGCTGCTAGCGTGTCGGACCGGAGAATTCGCACTTGAGATGGCAACTCCACAGCTGGCTTCGGTTTGCGCTCTTCCTGGCGATTCTGGCGCTCGGCGATGCCTCGATGGGCCAGGTCACTTCCGACGATCTCATCGCAAAACCGCCCATTTTGCGCGTTGGAACCAGCGGTGACTACGCACCGTTCAGCATCGTCACGGGCGAAGATCCCATCGAGTTCGAAGGTTTCGACATCGAGGTCGCACGAGCCTACGCGGCCGAACGTGGACTCGAACTCCGATTCGTCCGATTTCTGTGGCCCGAACTGTCGAGTTCGCTGGCTGCCGATCGGTTCGACATCGCAATGTCGGGAGTCACGATCCGTCCCGAACGAACTGCGCTGGGTCGGTTCGGTGTCACCGTCGTCGAGACCGGTGCAGTGGTGCTGGGAAGGCCGAAAGGACGCTTCCGGACAATCGACGACTTCAATCGGCGGCCGGTCCGAATCGGCGTAAACGCCGGCGGACACCTCGAGCGGGTCACCAGTGAGCGATTCTCCCGCGCGACCGTGATCTCGATCCCGGACAACGCAGCCGTTCTGCAGACACTGCTCGCTGGCAATCTCGATGCTGCGGTCACCGACACACTCGAGGCACCTCACTGGCGCGACGGAACCGACGATCTCGACCAGCACGGGCCGTTCACGACGGATCGCAAGGCCTACTGGGTGCGCGCAGACCGCCCCGAACTCGCTCGCGACCTCGATGCATGGTTGATCGAGCGCGAGGCGGACGGCAGCTTGCAGGCTCTGCGCATCGAGCACTTCGGGCCGGAACCGGCGCGCAGCTTTTCCCCGCTCGAGTCGCTGCTAGCGGCCATGGATGAGCGCTTGTCGCTGATGCCGCTCGTCGCAGTCGCGAAGCGCCGATCGGGAATGCCTCTCGAGGCGCCCGAACGCGAGGAGGTCGTACTCGACGCGGCAGTCGAAAGCGCTCGCGCCGCAGCCGAGCGATATGGCGCGGCACTGCCAGACGCGGAGATCGTGAAGCGGCTGTTTCGCGCCCAGATGGAGGCGGCCAAAGAAATCCAATGGAACGCAATCCACGATCGTGACTACGCGCCGCCCGAACCGATCCCCGACATCAAGACCGAACTCCGGCCGGCGCTACTGCGAATCGGCGATCGCATCGGCCAGCTCCTGGTAAGCCTGCCAGCCAACCTCGAGAGCGACGCAGTCCGCCAGTCCACCCTCGAACAATTGCGAACCCCGCGACTCTCGGACACCACCAAGCAAGAGATCGCCGACGCAATCACCGCCCTCTCCGCCGCCCCTCCCGCGCCGTAACCCCACTTTCGGTCCCAGTCCGGTGTCCCTCCGCGCTGCCCCCCAATTTCCAGTCCACCGCAATTCCGCATTCGAAATGCACGCACAACGCAACGCGCATCGATTCACTAAAAGCGGAGGCGGCCAGAGGTGGCCGCAGGGAACTCACGCACAGCGGTGCATCAAGCACCCACCCCGTAGCCGAGCCCCACACGCCAACCAACAGCGCCCGCATCCCCAGCAACCAGCGAGCCATTCCCGGAGGCCACCTCTGGCCGCCTCCGCGCTCCCCGCCAACTCGAATCCAAGGCAAGAAGAAGGCCCCACCGAATCAACCCAAGGTCGTCGGTGGGGCCGGAAGTTCAACTCTTCTTCTTGAGTTCCTCGTCGATCAAACTCTTGAACGACGCCAACGGCTGGTTACCAGAAAGGTACCGACCATTGATGAAGAACGCGGGTGTACCGGTGACGCCCAACGAGGCAGCTGCACTCTTGTCGGCGTCGATGCGGCTCTTCACGGCCGCACCCTTGAGATCCTTCTTGAACTTCTCGACATCGAGACCAATCTGCTTGGCGTAGACGAGATAGTTGGCCTCACTCATCTCGCGCTGATTCTCGAAGATCTTGTCGTGCATCTCCCAGAATTTGCCCTGCTGGTTAGCGGCCTCGGAGGCCTCGTGAGCGGCCTGTGCCTTGGAATGGATGGAAAGCGGCAAATGCTTGAACGCGACGCGAACCTGGCTGCCGTAATCCTTCATGACCTGCTCGAGAGTCGGACCGACTCTCTTGCAGTAAGGTCATTGAAAGTCCGAAAATTCGACGACCGTGATCGCCGCATCGGCCGGACCCTTGAAGGGCGCGCTGCCAATTTTGACGTCATAGACCTTGCTGGGATCGGGCCGGCGCGATCGGCTCGGCGCCGCCTGAGGAGCCGCGGGCTTGGCGGCGGCCGCGGTCTGAACAGCGGACGTGAGACCCGAGATCTCGGCCACGCCGCGGTCGATCGAGCCTGCGATGAGATAACTCCCACCCAGCAGCGATCCACCCAGGATCAAGGCGGCTGCGACCAGCCCCCCTGCTGACGAACCTTGTGCCATGTCTGTGCCCCCTCTATCTAAGCTCTAAGCGTGCATCACTCGTAGCGGTTGCTGAAGCCCGCACCTTAACGCAAACGC
>JAJDAM010000631.1 GCA_029261905.1 Deltaproteobacteria bacterium | reverse complement strand
AATAGCTCCTCTCCGACGACGACGTTCGGAATTCCGAGGTTCCGCGCCAGCAGTTGAACGTGGGAAAGGGAGCTGCCTTCTCCAAGGGTCAAGATGCCCGCCACCGGCGGCAGGTCCGACGCCGTTTCGGGCAGCAGGTAGATCCCGTCGCGCTCGTAGACATCGCCCTTCGGAATGCGAAGCACGCCTCGGGTGAGGCCTGGATTCAGTGCGCGCAGGCCGGCACCGATGCGCTTGCCGAACAATTCGTGTTCGATCCCCGACAGCTGGTTGGCATCGAGCACCAGGCTATCGATCACGGCACCGTAGAACAGCAACGGGCTGCCCCGCATTCGATCCTGGGTGTAGAGGTGCGCGAGCGGTTCGATTTGCGAGAACTTCTCGACCGGGAGGGAGAAGTTGAAGGCCAGCCAACGGGAAGCCCACTCGGGGACACGGGCGAGGTATTGCAGTGTGCCGCGATAGTCATTGAGGGGCAGCGACCGCTCCGCTTGGATACTCCCCGCGACGGCCTTCAGTCCATTCAGGTGCCGAGAGCTGAGGAAGCCCGCCCCGTACAGTGCCGAACCCGCGTCCGCGAGCAAGCGGATTCGCTCCGACCTCGAAATGGAAGCGAGCGATCCGAGGATTTCGTTGCCTGCAACGTAGGCATCGCCCTCGATCACCAGACTGCCGCGCAGTAGCGACAGCACGGCTCCGGGCGTTGTGGCGTCGGAAACGCGATCGCGCAATTCGGCGAGCAGTCGGCTGGCGACGGAGAGTCGCGCCTTTGGATCGCCAGCGGCACCCAACTCTGCGCCTGCGGCGCGCAGCTTGCGTGAGACCGATGCGTCCTTCGAGTGATCTGCGATCGCACCCAACGCGTCCGCTGCACCTTTTGCTGCGTAGAGTGCGTCGATCGCGCCGGCGATCTTTTCGTACTCGCCGGCGAGTCCTGCCTGGCCGCGTGAGTTCGCATACACGCGCACGTTCTGCGCGTCGGCCGCGTCCGGGGCGTTGTGGATCTTGGCGCGGAGCTTGGCGAAACCGGCGTCCTTGTCGGCGATGGTCACTGCGAGTTGACGCACCTCGGTGGCGGTCGTCGAATCAGCCAGGCGTGGAAACAGTCGGACCGCCTCTCGGAGCAACATGAACCGCGCAGGTGTTCGCCACAGCGGATCAGAGGCCATCGAGTCCAAGGCGGCCGCGGCGGCCGCTTGTTCGTCTTCGATCTGGAAGGCCCCCCGATACGACAAGGCCCCTCGGAAGATCCAGCCATCGTCTGCCTGAATCAGAAACCGCTCGATCAGGATCTGCTTCAATGTGTCGAGGTCGGCGTCCGAACCCGAGAACTCATCCGCGGTGATCTCCGCCATCAGGTTGGCGATTTTGAACCCGTCCTCTCGCAGCTGTTGTGCCTGGTTCGTCCGCAAGCCGTGTTGGATACCGCCGCCGTGATCTCGGCACGCATACGCCTTGGGAGGGTGCACGGTCCCATCTTTGCAGAACCAGCGGATCCCCTGGAAGGGACCCTTCGGCGATGTCTTCATCGCCGCGATCCAAGCCTGTCGTTCATCGCCGTGCGTCGCGGCGCTGCTGTTCGAGGCACTGCTGTTCGAGGCGACGACAGAAACCATCAAGGCCGTCATCAACCAGATATTCGAGTGGAGGGTTCGGGTGTACATGCCCCTAACGTACGGCAATTTGCGGGAGATTTCGCATCAGGACGGGGAGGGCGCCGCATCGGGACGGGTTTGGCTCCGGTGTACCGTGCACACGTGATATCGTGTTCCGTGACCGGAGGGGCGAGGTGTTTGAGCGGTTTGGCATCGAGCCCAGAGAGGGGCGCGTTTTCTTGTTCGGCGCGGCCGCGCTCGCGATGGCCGGCTGGGCGGATGTTTCGGTCAAGAACGTTTCGGAAACGTTCTTCCTCAAGCGGGTCGGTGTAGATTGGCTCCCGCTCGCCTACCTGCTCAACTCGGTTCTGTTGGTGGGAACAACCTACGTTGCGGGTCTGGTTGCGTCGCGTTCCGACCGCCCGCGACTCCTACCCCGGGTGTTCTTCGCCCTCGGGCTGGCGTTGATACCGCTGTGGTACCTCGTGCAAGCGGAAGTGATTTCCGCATTCGTGTTGCTGGTGCTCGCATCGAAGCAATTCCAGTCGATCGCGCTGCTGGCTCACTGGCAGGCGATGGGGGATCTCCTCCACGGCCGGCAGGCGAAGCGCCTGTTTCCCGCGATGGGCGCCGGCTACACGCTGGGGACGATCGTCGGCAGCTTCGCATCGGATCCCATCGGTCGTTGGATCGGGATCGATGGATTGCTCCCAGTCGCCGCGGGGGCGTTCGTGATCAGCGGCATACTGACGCTTCCGCTGCGGGGCCTCGTGCCACCGCGCCTGGAGCGATCGACTCCGGTTCGACCCGACGCCGCGCGCCGGAAGCGGGTGTCGCCGGAAATCGGTTTCATGGAGCTGTGGCGGGACAGCCGTTTGTTTCGACTGTTGGTGGTCGGTGCGCTGGCCAGCGGACTGCTGGGTCCGATGCTGTATTTCCAGTTCCAGTATGTGGTCGATCTTGCGGCCGAGGGCGAGGAGGGGCTGCTGTCGCTGCTGTCCTTCCTGCGCGGTTGGACGAATGTCGGCGTCCTGGTGACGCAACTCGCGATCACATCGACTTTGTTTCGCCGGATCGGGATTCCGTTGTCGATCGTGCTTTCGCCAGTGGTTTACCTGTTCGGTTTCTTGGGGATGAGCGTTCGCCTCAACCTGGCGGCCGGTGTCACCGCGTTTGCCGGAACGAAACTTCAAGATGGCGCCGTATACGACCCGGCGATGCAGATCTTGTTCAACCTGTTCCCCGAGCGAGAGCGCGCACGCGTGACGGGGCTGCTCGAAGGACCCGTGAAACGGGCGGGCGGCGCGCTCGGGAATGTTCTGAGCATGGCGG
Source organism: Deltaproteobacteria bacterium (assembly GCA_029261905.1). Classification (GTDB taxonomy): domain Bacteria; phylum Myxococcota_A; class UBA9160; order UBA9160; family SMWR01; genus JAJDAM01. The sequence continues at coordinate 1,085 of JAJDAM010000631.1, read as the reverse complement.
CGATCCAGTTCGCCAGCGCGATCGCGGTGGGGTACGTGGCGATCCCGATCGCCGCCGCCTGGTTGCTGTCGACGATCGCGTTGTGGCGGACGTACCCGGCGTTGCTGTTGCGTGCGTCGGTCGGCCGCCGGGCCGCCGGCGACGACCTCGACGTCAAAGAGCTGATCGACGCCAACACGCTGCGCGTGCTTTCGGGGCACCTCGTAGGGCCCGACCCGCGCCCTGCGATCGGACTGATTTCCGAAGCGCCGCCCAATGTCGCTGTGCGAACCCTCGCCTCCGCCACGCGAGAGGCGCCGGCGGAAACGCGGCCGTTACTCGTTTCTGCATTGACGCGTCAACTGGAGAAATCCGACCTCGACCCGGTTCGCGATCGCGCCGCCGCCGCGGATCTCGAAGCCATGCTGTCGGATCCGGACCTGTTGTCGGATTCCGACCGCGCGGTCGTCGTGCAGGCATTCGGACGGTTGACGGCGACTGACGATCCCGATGCAACGCGCGTGCTCGACGGCGCACTTTCCGATCGATCGTCTGGCGTTCGGCTCGCGGCTCGGGCGGCACTTTCGCGGCGCAGTGATTCCCCAGAGGCCAGTGCTGAAATCGACGCCGCGCTCGCAGCCGGTGTAGCGAGTGATGACCCGATCGAGCGCAGAATCGCCCGGGAGGAGTTGCGCGCTTGCTTGTTGACCGGCGAACTCGGCCCACGCTGGCGTTCACAGCTCGGAATGCTCGCGCGATTGCTGGATCGAGACACGGACCGCGCGGACGCAGCGGAGGCGGTCACGGAAGTCGCGATTCGTCGTGGGGTCGCTGCGGAAGTCGTCAGTGATGCGATGTTGGCGCACCGGGGCGATGTCGATCCCCGCGTGAGGTCGGCGATGTTGCGGTACTGCGGATTCACCGGGCTGGCCGAGCAAGCGCCATGGCTTGTCGAACACGTCGCGGGAATGGGTGGCTGGCAGGTCCAAGGCGCAGCCCGAGAGGGTTTGATCGCTCTGGGGCCCGCTGCGGCCGATGTCCTGCTCGTCGAACTGTCGTTCGGCCGGCGTCAGGCCCGTGATGCGATCGTGCCCATCATTCGGCAG
>JAJDAM010000630.1 GCA_029261905.1 Deltaproteobacteria bacterium | reverse complement strand
GGTCGCGAGCGGTCACGTTCACGATGCCATCCGAGTCGATGTTGAATGCCACTTCGATCTCCGGGACCCCGCACGGCGCATTCGGGATATCGGATAGCACGAACTCTCCCAGCAGATGATTCTCTGCGGCCACTTCGCTCTCTCCCTGGAGGACCCGAATCTTGACGGCCGATTGATTCTCGCGCGTGGTCGTGTAGATGCGGGACTTGCGCGCGGGAACCGGCGTGTTGCCTTCGATCAGCGGAGCAAAATTCCCGTCGAACGTCGCGATCCCCAGAGCCATCGGTGTCACGTCGAGCAACAACAGGCTGTCACCATCCGAAGTCAGCATGTCGCCCTGGATCGCAGCGCCCATCGCGACGACCTCGTCGGGGTTCACGCCCTTGTGAGGCCGTGTCCCAAAGAAGTCACCGACGGCCCTCTGGACCAGCGGCATCCGTGTCTGCCCGCCCACCAACACGACATTGTCGATCTCTTCTGGCGTCAACCCGGCCGCGGTGACGCATTTCTCGACGGCTTCCATAGTGCGGTGGACGATGTCTCCAACCAGGCCCTCGAGGACTTCACGGGTGATCTCCATGTTGAGATGGCGAGCCCCCGACTCGTCGTTGGCGATGAACGGAAGGTTGATTTCCGTGACATTGAGAGAAGACAAGTCGCATTTCGCCTTTTCCGCGGCGTCTTTCAGTCGCTGAAGCGCCATCAGGTCGTCGTGCAGATCCAACCCGTCAGACTCCTGGAACTCCTTGAGTACGTGCTCGACGAGCCGCCGGTCGAAATCTTCTCCACCCAAGAATGTATTTCCGGCAGTGGCCAACACCTCGACCACCCCTTTGCCGAATTCGAGGATCGATATGTCGAAGGTTCCGCCGCCGAGGTCGTATACGGCGACTTTCTCGTTCTTCTCTTCGCCGATTCCGTACGACAACGCTGCGGCCGTCGGCTCGTTGATGATGCGAAGGACTTCGAGTCCGGCGATCTTGCCGGCATCCTTCGTCGATTGACGCTGCGAGTCGTTGAAATATGCGGGGACGGTGATCACGGCTTCGGTGACGGGCTCGCCCAGGTACTCTTCGGCGACGCGCTTCATTTCGCGAACGATGATCCCCATGATCTCCGGACACGTGAAGGCTTTCTCACCGACCTCGATCCGGGTGTCGTCGTTTTCGCCGCGGACGATCGTAAACGGGCAGAGTTCCAAGGCCTTCTGAACCTCTGGTGAATCGAAGCGACGACCAATCAGGCGTTTCGCGGCATACACGGTGTTCTTGGCGTTCGTGATTGCCTGCCGCTTGGCCAGATGTCCGACGAGTCTCTTGCCATCCTGTGAGATCGCGAACATCGAGGGTGTCGTCTTGTAGCCGCCGGTATTCGGTATGACGACCGTCTTGTCGCCGTCGACGATCGCGACGCACGAATTCGTAGTCCCTAGATCGATACCAATCACAGTACCCATGGTGTCCCTCCTCGGATCAAGAACGACGGCTCGCGCGTCGTAGTTCGTTCAACTCGGCCCGTATTTCGGCGTTCTTTGGATCGAGTTCTTGGGCTTTCTTCAGATTCGAAACCGCTTTCTCGCGCATGCCATTGCGCCGCAGCGCCTTCGCGAGTGTCAATCGGATCGGCGCGGAATCGGGTTCGAGATCGCATGCAGCCTCCGCGAATTCGAGCGCACGATCATTGGCGCTGGATCGCAGTGCCAGTATGGCTGCCTCCTGGTTGACCGAGCTGTCGGTCGGGCGATACGCCAGGATCTTTTCGAGTAGCTGCAGGGCCGTTCCGACATTGCTTTCGTCCCAACCCGCACGGTTCTCATCCAGCAGCTGATCGACGCGCTCTCGATGGGATTTGACCTGGATCTCGACGAACTCGGCACGGTACTCGTCGTTCCATGGGTCGAATGCGATCGCCAGTCGGACGCACTGTGCTCCCTCTTGCCAGCGCGCGCGATGAACGGCGATCAACCCGGTCTTGTAGAACTCCGCCGCACTCGATCGACGCTCTGCCATGACGCTCTCGGGCATCTTGAAGTGGCGACGCAATCGATCGAGCGTTTCGCGCTTGGTCAGCTTCTTCTTGGTCTCGATGAGAGCGACCGGCTGTCCGGCCGGTCGGGGAGGCGCCGGAAGCTCAGGTCTGGGCTCGCCGAGCGATCGTTCGATCTCCGATCGGGTTGCCGGATCCGACAACAGCTCGTAGGCCTCTACGAGCTTGCGAAAGATCCGGTCGAGGCATCCAGAGTACGGTCCTATTTCTCGGCGAAAGTAGCGATCGGGATGGTAGGTCTTGGAGAGTTCGAAATAGGCTTGTTTGATTTCGTCTGCATCGGCGTCGCGTGAAACGGAGAGCAATTCGAAATACGACTGACCGAGTCGAGCTTCGAAATCGAGAATCTGTTGTTGCAATTCCGGCGCGATCTCCAGATCAGGATCGATCTGCGGTCTCTCCGTCTTGTTCTTGCGCTTCACCGACAGAGTGACGAACCCTTCGGTCAGCCAGCGCTCGATGCACTCGTCGACTTCGTTGGGCGGAATCCCTGCAATCTGGCGCAGCTGGGTCCACGGTGTATGGCCGTCGATTCGAGACAGCAAGAAACCCTCGGTCGGACTGAGTGATGTATTGGCGGGATCCCAACTCTCTGCGAGTTGGGGTATTCCCTGCTCACGCTCAGACTGTTCGGCCCCCGCTTGCATGGCTCCCCCGTCAACGGCCAAAGACGGGCCCCGACACCGTGACTCTTCGGCGCAGACTGGAGAAAAGCTGAGAAGATGCGCCGACGATAAGCGCCGGTTCGACACCTAAGTGCCCAACGTGGCTGCGCATCACGGCTGGCGAGGCCAACGTCATCCGAATGGGGGATGACGGACGCGGATTCCGGGCATTCGATCCCCGAGGGGATCAAATGCCGGCTGCCGTCATGGGTTCACGCCGAGCAGGTGCTCGAGGATCGCCTTTTGCGCGTGGAGCCGGTTTTCGGCTTGATCGAAGATCAGGCTGCGAGACCCATCGAGCACCTCGTCCGTGATCTCCTCGCCACGATGGGCCGGTAGACAATGCATCACGAACGCCTCGTCCGACTGGGCCAACAATTCGGCGTTCAACTGGTAGTTCCGAAACAGCGACTTCCGCAGATCGCGCTCGTCTTCCTGCCCCATGCTCGTCCAGACGTCGGTGTAGACGAAATTCGCCCCCCGGACCGCCTCGGCCGGATCTTCGCTCCAGTGCAATCGAGCACCGCTGCGACCCGCGATTTCGTCTGCGCGTTTCCGCACGCGATGGGCAGGCCGATGGGAAGCGGGGGTCGCGATGCGCAACTCCAACCCCAATACGGCCGCGCCATACAGCAGCGAGTTCGCCATGTTGTTGCCGTCGCCGACGTAGGCGATCACCGATCGCGACAGGTCTGCGCGTTCTCCGATCGTCTGCAGATCCGCCATCACCTGGCACGGATGCAGAAGATCGGTGAGGCCATTGATCACTGGAATCGTCGCGGCACTCGCCATCTCTTCGACCAATGCATGACTGAAGGTCCGCGCCACGAGGCCATCGACCCAGAGCGACAGGTTTTTGGCGACATCTCCCGGTGACTCACGCGTGCCGATGCCGACCTGCTCTGGCCGGAGCAGGATCGCGTGACCGCCCAGTTGGCTGATACCCGCCTCGAACGTGACGTGCGTGCGCAGCGACGGCTTCTCGAAGAACATCGCGAGCGAACGCCCCTGCAACGTCTGGGGCCGCACCCCTCCGTGAAGCAGTTCTTTCAGCTCACGGGCACGATCGAGAATCGCCAGCAGATCTTCGGCCGACCAGTCACAAAGCGCGATGAAATCCTTGGGCATGGAGTCCTTGATCCAGAGTTCGGAGCGCAGAAAATGGAAACGGGAAATGGAAACAGAGAGTGGAAACAGAGAGTGGAAACGGAGTGGATCCAGTGTTCGTGCAACTCAGTCAGCGCGTCAGCAGAGTACCGACTCCTCCGTCGGTGAAGATCTCCAGCAGCAGAGCGTGCAGCACCCTTCCGTCTACGATCGTCGTACTGGTGACGCCACTCTCCAACGCCTCGATGCAGCAACTGACTTTCGGGATCATCCCATCACTGATCGTGCCTTCGGTGATGTGCTTGCGTGCTTCTTCCGCAGAGAGTTGCGGAATGATCTGGCCTTTTGCGTCCTTCACACCTTCGACGTCCGTAAGCAGGATCAGCTTTCTTGCGGACAGCGCGCGGGCGACCGCACCGGCCGCCTCATCGGCGTTGACGTTGTGCGTGACTCCGTCGGCGTCGATACCGATCGGTGCAATCACCGGGATGAAGCCGGCGTTGGTCACTGCAACGATCGCCGCAGGATCGACCGCCACAACCTGGCCGACGCGACCCAGATCGCGGTCCGCCACCAGCCGACGGGTCACCTGGATCATCCCCCCATCGCCACCCGTCAGGCCGATGGCGCGTCCGCCAGCGCGACCGACGAGATCGACGATTTCCCGGTTGACCTTGCCACCCAGGACCATTTCGACGACGTCCATGGTCGCGTCGTCGGTCACGCGAAGCCCATCGATGAAGTTCGATTCGATCCCGAGCCGAGTCAACGTGGCGCCGATCTGGGGGCCACCCCCGTGAACGATGACCGGCCGAAGCCCGATGTATTTGAGCATCACGACATCGATCGCAAACGAAGCCCGCAAGTGGGGTTCGGCCATCGCACTGCCGCCGTACTTGATCACGATCGTCTGGTCGTAGAAGCGCCGGATGTACGGCAGCGCCTCGACCAATACCCCGGCTTTGTCGATCAGTTCCTTCATCGTGTCTGGCAGCTCGCTCGCGGAATTCCGATTTCCCGGGGCTCCGATCGGATACCCCTTCCATGATCGGCAATCGGCCGATTGATTCGGTCTGGCCGGCGTCTAGTACCGGGCCTGCTGGCCCGCTTGATGTTGCGCCTCACGCCGCGCCCTTGCGACCTCGTCGACCGATTCGAGCAGGGAACGGTACATGAGGACATTGCGTATCGCCGCTGAGATTGCTGCCGTCAAGATCTCCCCGGTACGCGCCGAGGCACTCACACCTTGCTCAGGGAATACGCGCACGACACCGAGCGTCTTGTTGCGCAACACGAGCGGGAGACACAGAAGTGGCCGCGCCGGCGAACCTTCCGGCGTATCGACGATCGCATCGAATCGCGGATCGCTTTCCGGAGCATCGGTCGCGATCAGGTGCCCCGTCTGACAGACCGCGCCGGTCAGCCCCCGATCGGCAGGGAGACGCTCGTGATCGGCATGGCTCGCCAGCTCACATTGCGCCTCGAGCAGCAATTCCTTGCCGGACGGATCGAGCAGGTACAACGAAACGGGTGCCGCCTGGACCGATTCAGCCACCGCACGGAGTACCGCGGCAATCAACCGCGACGGTTCGATTTCCGCAGTCAACGCGTCGCAGATCCGACGTGCGAGTTCTGCATCGGCTTGCCCGGCTTCGGATGATGTGGAGGTCGGTTCGGCTCCGGCGATTTCGGTATCGGCTCCGCTCACTGCGCGGCTGTCGCGTGCCAATGCCGAGCCGATTCCGAGCGAGAGGATTCGAAGCAGACTCAGATCGTCTTCGCCGAAGGGCTCGTCGTCCAGCCGATCGGTCGCGCACAACACGCCGACCGGTCCTGTGCCATCTCCGACCGGAGCCAGCGCCAACGACTGCGTTCGGTACCGATCGCCGAGCGAGCGCTGGGCGAACCTCTCATCCGATCCGAAGTCGTTGATCAGCATCGCCCGGTCGGCGACCACGGCGGCTCCTGCCACGCCTTCACCGACAGGGACGGCATCCATGTCGCTCGGCGACAGATCGCGACCCGTCACAGCGACTACCCGGAGTTCCCGCCCATCTTCGCCCAACAACATCAACGATGTCTTCGACGCGCCCAGCACGGCAGAAATCGCATCGGCGACCCGCTGTTCGAGCGTGCCATTCGGATCTCCGTCAGTCACGGGTACCGCCAGGCGCGTCAGCGCGATTTCCAACGCGGCGAGACGATCGCGCAACGCCGCCGCACCCACCTGCTGCTGGTAGCTCGACCGCGCGCGCTGCACTGCGAGTACGAGTTCCTCTTCGTGAAGCGGCTTGGCCAGATAGTCACTGGCACCACTGCGAAGACCGGCAAGAACCCGATCCTGTTCAGTGTGATCGGACAACAGAATCACACGCAGCGCCGGTCGCTTCGAGAGAAGCTGCTCCAGCACCTCGACGCCCGAAGTCCCCGGCAGGCTGAGATCGAGAACGACGACACCTATCTGCGTCTCGCGCGCCCGGTCGAGCGCTTCGTCCGCCGTCACGGCAGTCTTGCACTCGATCGATGCGGACTCGAGCGCACCGCAGATCTGCTCGCGGTAGGCGGTCTCGTCGTCGACTACGAGGACTTGCGGTCCGGCTTCTCCCTTGGCGTCGTATCGGGCTGACATCAGAGTATGAACCTCGACAGGTCTTCGTCGTCGGCCAGTTCCTCGAGGCGATCTCGAACGAACTTCTCGTCGATCGTGATTTCTACGGAACCCAGATCCGGCGCATCGAAGCTCACCTCGTCCAACATGCGCTCCATGACGGTGTGCAGCCGGCGAGCCCCAATGTTCTCGGTTCGCTCATTGACCAGCGCCGCGAATCGGGCGATCGCCTGAATCCCGTCTTCTCGGAAGTCGAGCTTGACGTTTTCGGTCCGAAGCAGTTCGGTGTACTGCCGGACCAGCGAGTTCTGTGGCTCGGTGAGGATTCGGACGAAATCTTCGCGGGTGAGACTCGACAGCTCGACCCGGATCGGAAACCGGCCCTGCAATTCGGGAATCAGATCCGATGGCTTCGCGGTATGGAACGCACCGGCGGCTATGAACAGGATGTGATCGGTATTGACCGGTCCGTGTTTCGTCTGCACCGTCGACCCCTCGACGATCGGCAACAGATCTCGCTGCACGCCCTCGCGGGAAACATCCGCGCTCGTCGTCTGCGAGGACCCGCTCGCGACCTTGTCGATCTCGTCGATGAATACGATCGCGGTCTGCTCGACGCGCTCGACAGCCACCTCGCGCACCCGGTCCATGTCGACCAGGCTGCTGGCTTCTTCCGAAGCCAAAGCCTCCCTCGCGTCGGCGACCGTCATCCTGCGATTGGTGGTCTTCTTCGGGATCAATCCACCCAGCAGATCTTTGAATTGCATTCCCATTTCTTCGACACCCTGGGCCGAGAAAATCGACAATGTCTGGCTTGCGCCGCCAGTGTCATCGAGTTCGATTTCGACCTGGCGTTCGTCGAGACTCCCGGCCCTCAACAGCTTCCGAAGCTTTTCGCGCGTCTCGGAGTTCCCCGGGTCTTCGCTCGGTGCCGCAGCGGGATGCTCGATGCCCGGCATGTTCGGATGCATCGGCGGCGCGACGATCGGCGGCGGCGGCAGCAGCGCATCCAACAGGCG
>JAJDAM010000629.1 GCA_029261905.1 Deltaproteobacteria bacterium | reverse complement strand
AATCAGGGTTAGAATCCGCGCCGAATCATTCGAACCCAAGGGAGATCCAATCGATGGCTGCACGACAAGCAAGACGGTGGTTCGGGCGTGCGTCCTGGATCTGTATCGCGGCGATCTGGCTCGCTTCGGGTGTCGGCGAGGCCGCCGCGCAATCGGAGACGCCCCGCACGCTCGACGAGTGCTACCTGAAGGTCGCACTCGAGAAATCAACTCCGGACCTGCTGTATCTGGCGCGCGAGACTTGCGACGCGGTGTTTCGGGCTGTGCCGCGCAGCATCGCGACCTTCGACGCCGATACCGGGCGCTGCGATGAATGGTGGTTCGACGCGAACGGCCGCTATGAGACGGAGGCCTACTACTGCAGCCTGGAGCCGACCACCGAGCCGGCCGGCGGCTGGAAGCTCGCGTGTCAATGGAAGGCTCCCAATCCCAAGCGCTACCTGTTCGCCAAGCTACGGGAAACCAACGGACGACTCGAGACGGTCGGCGGCGTCCAGGGTCACAGCATCGGCCCGCTGTTCAGCGGGCTGGCCGCCTGTGTCGAAGATCGCGCACGGCGCGATGCGGCTCCCTAGCGCCCAGCCCGCGCGCCAGGCTCGGCGCGTCGCCTCCGCGAGAGCCGATTCGGAACGGCTCGGAGAGGTCCGCTCACCCACCTAATTCGTCACGCGCATCCACCATTCAGGTATCGTGCTGCATCGTGCGGAGTGGGAGCCGCTCCGTTCGGGCGTGCGTGCCGGCGAGCCGACAGAAGAGGTAAGAAGCCCTGACTGGAAATTCCGACGTTGGCCCGATGCCCTCGATCTGCGCCTCGTGCGGGAGCGAGAGCCCCGCGGGCGCGCGCTTTTGCATGCACTGTGCGGCGGCGTTGCCGCAGCGTTGCGACGCGTGTGCTGCCGAGATCCCCACGGCGGCCCGATTCTGCCCTCAATGTGCCCACCCGGTCGGCCAGGCGGGATCGCCCGCTTCGCCCGTCGAACCCCGCGTCCGTGAACCCAGTTCCTATACCCCGAAACACCTCGCCGAAAAAATCCTTCAATCGAAGTCCGCGCTCGAAGGGGAGCGCAAGCAGGTCACGGTGATGTTTGCCGATGTGAAGGGGTCGATGGAACTGGCCGAGCAGCTCGACCCCGAGGAATGGCACCGCATTCTGGAGCGCTTCTTCGAGATCCTGACCGAGGGCGTGAACCGCTTCGAAGGCACCGTCAACCAGTACACCGGCGACGGCATCATGGCCCTGTTCGGCGCGCCGATCGCGCACGAGGACCACGCGGCACGCGCATGCTATGCGGCGCTCCACATTCGCGATGGCGCCCGCGAGTACGCAAACGAAGTGCGGTCGCAGCACGGTGTGCCGTTTGGCGTGCGGGTCGGCCTCAACTCGGGGGAAGTCGTGGTCGGCAAGATCGGCGACGATCTGCGCATGGACTACACGGCCCAGGGTCACACCGTCGGCCTCGCACAGCGGGTGGAAGCGCTCGCAGAGTCGGGGCACATCTGTGTATCCGAAGACACTGCCCGACTCGTCGAAGGCTATTTCGATTTCGTCGACCTCGGTCGTACGAAGATCAAAGGGGTCGAAGCGCCGGTCGGGCTGTTCGACCTGGAAGGTGTGGGTGCGTTCCGCACGCGGCTCGACCGCTCACGGGCGCGTGGGCTCTCGACATTCGTCGGACGCGATACCGACATGGCGGTGCTCGACGCCGCGCTCGAGCGCGCCCGAGCAGGCAACGGCCAGGTCGTGGGTGTGAGCGCGGACGCCGGCACCGGCAAGTCCCGACTCTGTGCGGAGTTCCTCGACGGTTGTCGCGCGCGAGGCATTCCGATCGTAGAGGCGCGAGGCGTCGCGCATGGAAAATCGATCCCGATGTTGCCGATGCTCGAGCTGTGGCGCGCCTTCTACGCAATCGACGACGATGACAGCGCCGACGAAACGCGCGCGAAGATCGCCGGGCGGCTGCTGATGATGGACGAAGGCTTCCGCGAGGTGTTGCCCATCGTGTTCGACGTATTCGGCGTGCCGGACCCGGATCATCCCGCGCCCGCGATCGAACCCGAACAGCGCCAGAAGCGGCTGCACGGTGTGATCAAGCGCATCCTGCACGACCCGAACTACGGGGACACACGCATCTTCCTGCTGGAGGACCTGCATTGGTTCGACGGAGCGAGTGATTCCTTCCTGGAAACGATCATCGAAAGTGCGCCGGCTACGCGCGACCTCGTGCTCACGAACTTCCGACCCGAATACCGGGCGAGCTGGATGCAGCTCTCCTACTACCAGCATCTGCCGCTGCAGCCGCTCGGTGCGGATGCCATCCGCGCGCTATTGCGCGATCAACTCGGCGACGACCCGAGCGTGGCGGCGCTGCCCGAGGCCATCCACGCGGGTACGAAGGGCAACCCGTTTTTCATCGAGGAAGTCGTGCAATCGTTGGTCGAAGGCGGCCACCTCGCCGGAACGCGCGGCGCGTACCGCATGACGATGCCGATCGATTCGCTGAAGGTGCCCGCCAGTGTGCAGGTCCTTTTGGCGGCGCGCATCGATCGGTTGCCCGAGCGCGAGAAACACGTGCTGCAGACCGCGGCGGTGATCGGCAAGACGTTTTCGGAGGGGCTGTTGCTTCAAATCATCGCGAGCGTCACATCGCTCGATGAGCAGGAACTGCGTCGATCGCTCGCGGCACTGTCGGCTGCTGAGTTTCTGTTCGAGGCGTCGCTGTACCCGCAGCTCGAGTACTCGTTCAAGCACCCGCTCTCGCAAGAGGTCGCGCTGGGTTCGCAGTTGAAAGATCGGCGCATCGCAGTACACGCGGCCGTCGCGCAGGCGCTCGAGGATGCTGGTGGCAACCTCGACGAGCAGGCCGCGGAAATCGCACAACATTGGGCCGAGGCGGGCAACGCCGCGCGAGCCGTTCGCTGGTATCGGCGCGCCGCCGCGTGGGCCGCACTCTCCGACCCACGCGAAGGGCTCGGCCACTGGCGCCGTGTGCGAGAGCTGGCAGCCGGTATCGACGACGATCACGAGCGGGACGAGCGGACGCTGGAAGCTTGTGTGGAACTGTTCTCGCTCGGGTGGCGGATGGGCGGCAGCGAATCGGCGCTCGAAACCGTGTACGAGCAAGGTCGGGCACTCGCCGAGCGCAGCGGAAACCGCCGATCCTTGGCGAGGCTGGTGGGTTTCTACGGCCTGATGCGCAACATGGTCAACGGATCTGCGCACGACTACGTCCGCTACGGGGAAGAAGCCGCGGCACTGGCAGCCGAAACCGGCGACCCGGCGTTGCGGGCCGGCATCGGGACTCTTCCGGCGTTCGGCCACATGTTCGCCGGCGATGGTCGCGCGATGCTCGAATGGGTGGAGCGCGTGCTGGCAGAGACCGGATCGGACTGCGCGCTCGGCAAGGAGATTTCGGGTTACAGCCCACTGGTGAGCATGCTCTCCAATCGCACGAACGGGCTCGTCTATCTCGGGCGACTCGAAGAGGCCCGGGGTTCCGCGCGCGAAGCGCGGCGCGTCGCCGAGGAGTCGCAGGAATTCGAGGTACTCGGCTGGATCTACTTCGTCACGAATTTTCTGGCTTATACCGCTGGCGAAGCCGGCTCCGCACTCGATCACGGCGCCCGCAGTCTCGAGATCGCAGAGCAGGTCGACAACGAATCGTCGCGAGTGCTCGGCTACGTCGCGATCGGATACGCGCACATTCTCGTCGGTCAGCCCGCGGCGGCGCGCGACGCATTGCTCGAGAGTGTCGCAATCGCACGCGCCCATCGCGTGCAGGTCGCGTTCATTCCGGGGGCCCTGGCCACGCTCTCCGAAGCCTACCGGGCACTCGGCGATCGAAGCGAAGCGCTGGCGGCCGCGCGCGAGGCCATCGAACTCGGCCATCTCGGCGGTTGTCGCTACCACGAAGCGCAAGCCCAGGTCGCACTGGCCGAAGCACTGCTGGAAACGGATGCGGGTGTGCCGCAGGCCGAGATCGAGACCGCGCTGGCTCGCGCCGAAGAACTCGTCGAAGCGGTCGCGGGCCGGGGGCTGGCGCCCCGGATCGTCGAAGTGCGCGGTCGTCTGGCGAACGCGCTCGGAGACCGTGCCACCGCAGATCGCTCGTTGCGCGAGGCGCGCGATCTGTACCGATCGATCGGCGCGACCGGCCACGCCGAACGCGCCGCAGCGCTACTCGCCGAATCGTCTGGATGAATCAGCTGCCCGCGGAAAGGGCGCGCTCGCCTCGGATCGGCTCGAACCCGCGCACGAGCCGGGCGCTGGCCTCGCGCCAAGGGATCACACGTGCGGCCGCCCGCTGCGGTTGTTTCGCGTCAGTCGCCTTCGGGTAGATCGCCGGAGCCATGTATTGCGACATCGCGCGCAGCACCTGCTCCGGATTCGGCGTGTCTGCCGGAGCTTTGGGATCCGCCGCCATCGCCATGCCTTGTGGCACGGCCAGTGCGATTCCGATCGACGCCAATGCGCCAAACCAGGCGCGCATGCGAGTGTTCATCACTGAGATCCCCATCCATTCACTCGCTGGACTTGTTGTTGCGCCCGGCGGCTTCGAGCTTTTGGATGTCCTCGGGCGACAACTGCGGTCGATTCACCTCGAGCGTCAGCTTGTTGAGCTTGGCGGTCAGTTCGAACGGCGGCATGTAGTCCGCATCGTTTACGCCGGTCAACGTGTCCGAGCCGATGTCGAAGCTTTCGTCCCACTGCAGGATCATCGGCAGCGATTTCGGCATTTTCTGGGTCGCGACGACTTTGCCGTCCACTTTGAGTGTGCCGGTGCCGGGCCGGCCGAGACCGCTCATGTTGTTGTACAGCAGCGTGCCGACACCGAGGCCTTCGTACGCGAAATCGAACTCGATCATGTGCTTGCCGGGCGTCAGTGCGTCCGCGCCTTCCCACTTGATGCGCTCCAGGTCCAGGAGGTTCCACAGGAACACGGGCTTGCCTTCGAGCAGGTAGAACCCGTAGCCGGCGAAACGCCCACCCGACGTGAGGATCATGCCTTCGCCGCCGCCCTTGGGCACCTCGATGTCCGCGGTGATCGTGTAGGAGCTGTTGAGGATGGACGGCGAATCGCCCTGCGGGAGACCTACCATCGGGTGTGTGTACTCGTAAGTCGTCCGGCCGGCAGTGATGTTAGGTCGCGGGGCCACGAGGCGCGCTGCGACCGAGGCATCCATCGGGAAGACCTGATACTTCTTCGCCTCGGCGATGAAGTACTTCTTCATCTCTTTGACTTTCTCCGGATTCTCGTCGGCGATGTTCTTGGATTGACTGAAGTCCGTGGTGAGGTCGTAGAGTTCGAGCACCTGGTTGTTGAGCGGGTCGGGATTGGCCGGACCGAACGCCTCCCACGGCGCGCGATTCACCTTGGTGCTGAGCAGCCAGCCTTCGTGGTAGAGCGCCCACTGGCCCATCATCTCGAAGTACTGGGTCTTGTGCTTTGACGGCGCCTTCTCGTTGGCCTTGTCGAACGTATAGACGAGGCTCGTCCCTTCGATCGGCGCCTGCGGGATGCCGTTCACGATCTTGGGAGCCGGGATTCCGGCGGCCTCGAGGATGGTGGGCACGATGTCGATCACGTGGCTGAACTGGTCGCGCAGGCCTCCCTTGTCCTTGATTCGCGCGGGCCACGAGACGGCCATGTTCTGTCGGACGCCGCCGAGCTTCGAGGCGTTCTGTTTGAACCAGGTGAACGGCGTGTCGAAGGCCCAGGACCAGCCCGCGGCCATGTGGTTGTAGGTGTGCTCGGTTCCCCATACGTCATACCACTTCATCTGCACATCGACGGGCATCTCGTTCACACCGTTGAAGAACGCCACCTCGTTGGGGGTACCGAGCGGGCCGCCTTCGGCGCTCGTGCCGTTGTCGCCGTTGATGTAGATGACGAGCGTGTCGTCGAGCTTGCCCATTTCTTCGATGGTTTGGATCACTCGCCCGATCTCGTGATCGCTGTAGGCCGCGTAGGCGGCAAAGATCTCCACCTGCTTGATGTAGAGCTTCTTCTCTTCGGCCGTGCAGTCGTCCCAATTCTTCAGGACCTCGATCGGCCACGGCTCCAACTGGGTGTCCGCCGGGATCACGCCGAGCCGCTTCTGGTTCTCGAAGATCTTCTCTCGCAACTTGTTCCAGCCTTCGTCGAACAAGTGCATGGCGCTGATCTTCTCGACCCATTCCTTTGTCGGGTGATGCGGCGCGTGCGTCGCGCCCGGCGCGTACTTGATGAAGAACGGCTTGCTGGGCATCGTCTGGTTGATTCGATTCAGGTAGTCGATGGCGTCGTCGGCCATGCCGGTGACCAGGTTCCATCCCGGCTTGCCATGGAACGGATAGATCTGCGTGGTATTGCGAAACAGATTCGGCTGCCACTGGTTCGCATCGCCGCCGACGAAGCCGTAGAAGTACTCGAAGCCCATCCCGGTCGGCCATTGGTCGAAGGGCCCGACCTGGCTGGCCGCGAATGCTGGCGTGTTGTGGTTCTTGCCGAACCAGGAAGTGGCATAGCCGTTTTCGAGCAGGATCCGCCCAATCGTGGCCTTGTCTTCGGGAATGATGCTGTTGTAGCCGGGGAAACCCGTCGACTGCTCGGAGATCACGCCGAAGCCGACCGAATGATGGTTGCGGCCGGTGATCAGCGCGGCGCGGGTCGGCGAGCACAACGCGGTGGAGTGAATGTTGTTGTAGCGCAGGCCCTCGCTCGCGACGCGGTCCATCGCTGGCGTCGGAATGACGCCGCCGAAGGTGCTCGGCACACCGAACCCGGCATCATCAGTGATGATCAGCAGGACGTTGGGCGCCTGCTTGGGCGGCACGATGGTCGGTGCCCACCACGGCTTCGACTGCAAGGCATCGTTATTGATCTCGCCACCGAATTTCGGATCGGGCGCGGGGAGCTGTTTTCCACTGATCGTGGTCGTCGCACTCGCCGAACCGGCCGTGCCGGTGACTTCCTCGGCCTGAGCCAACGTCACCGCGGTGATTGCGACGGTGAATGCGCTGATGAGCACGACGAGACCTCGAAGTACCGTGGTTCGGATTGTCATGGTTCGCGTCCTCACGATGAGTGGATTTCTGGCGAAGGGGGCGGCCGGCGTGGCCTTTGGAATGTGGCCGACTCGATTGGTACGCCACCGGCGCGGGATTCTATATCTGATGGCCGGCGGATGACATAGTGTCAGTACGGAAAACCCCACCGAGTGCTGTGCCATTGTCGGCACACAGTCGAATGGGACCCGAAGCCCCGTTTCTTGGCCGGGTAAACGATCAGACCTGGGGTCCCACAAAACGGGGACCCCTAAAAAGTCGGCATCCCCGAAGCGGAACGCGTGCTCAGTAGAAGTGCGCCAGCTGTTCGATCAGTTTTTCGACCGCCGAGAAGTGGCTCGTCACCGGGGCTTCCATGAACTGCTCGCGCGCGTATTCCTTTGCATCGTCGTTTAGTTCCTTGATGCGCTGGAAGGCGTGCTTCGTCTGGGCCTGGCTCTTCCCTTTCTTCAGTTCACTCGCGAGATGCATCGACTCGGAGTGCATGAGCCGCACGTTGTCGCTGAACTCGTTGTCGCCATCGCCATCACCACCGCCAAAGCCGGGCGGTGGCTGGGACAGCAGCGCCTCGTAGAGCTTTTCAGTGGCTGCGGGCAGCTGTTGAGCGATCGTCGTCACAGCCTCCTGGTCCCAGTGGGCCGTGGCTGTGGCCGAAAAAACCGTCAGGCCGGCTGCCAATGCCGCGGCCGAAACGAACGCCGTCGCGGTTCGAACACGTGAAACGTTGGATTTCCCCATGGAGAGATTCCCCTTCCGAATGATGCAGACCGCAAGCGTAACACTGACCGATCCCGATGACCGGGCGGTCTTCGACTCTGTTCCGACAGCGCTGACGCTCTACCCCGAGACGGTGGATCCGCTACTTGGCCGCCGCGCCCTGCACCTTCTCGAACAGCGACTCGAGTTGGGACGCCATGACCTTTTCGCCAATCGACCGCTTCGCGCTACCGCCGAAGCCGGTGACCTGGTCGGACGAAGTGTGGTTCGTGTAGACGACCAGCGTTCCCTCCTTCACCGGAAGGAACCCAACCGTCGCCTGCTCGACGTTGTAGCCGCCGCTCACGTAGAACTGGCGCTGCACGCCCGCGATTGCGTCACCGACTTTCGAAGTGAAGCCGTGCGTGAGGATCAGCGTCGGAGAACCATGGGCGCTGTAGCGCGACCAGCGGAAGACCTCCTGGAGATCGGCTGGCGGATTGCCGGGCAGCCCATCCAGATACGCGAACAGCGTCGGATCGAACTTCTCGATGCCGTGCGCCGCAGCGCTGAAGCGGCGCAGTTCGGCTGCCGGGTCGAACGACTTGCCACCGCGGTCGTACGCCGCGATACCGGCCAACCCCTGCTTCTTGTACGCGTGATAGCGGGCGAGCAGGATCTTCTTCATCGTCGCCTCGACGGCCGTCTCGTTCCCGCCGAGCGCTTTCAATTGCGCGATCTCGGCCGACGACAGGTTCAGGTCGTCGCCCGCCTTCGCGTGTGCGTAGGCCTTCTTCTCGTCGTCGCTCAGTTTCAGCGCGGCCATGTCCGAAAGGCTGCCTTCGCCGCTGAAGGTCCCGGCTTCGAGCGTGTTCGAATCCACGGTGACCAGCAGGTTGTCGCGCGACAAATCGTCGAGCAGCTTTGCGGGAGAGGTGTGCACCAGGAAGACCAGTCCCGCAGCCAGGTCGCGGTCCGACGTCGACGGCAGGCTCGCTTCGACGATCTGGCCACCGCTCACCTTCTGCTCGACATCCGACGGAAAGGGGGAGCCGGCCAGTACGGCCTGCGCGGTGGGAGTGGGTTCCGCTGCGAATGCTGGTGCGGAATCCCACACCAGCAACATGACCAGCAGCCCGCCCGTCGCCTCGAGCAAGCGATGGC
>JAJDAM010000628.1 GCA_029261905.1 Deltaproteobacteria bacterium | reverse complement strand
GCTCGTAGAACCAGCCGCTCTTGTGCATCCGCAACCGATGCCGGGGACCCGGAGCCGATGCGTCACTCGTGTGCCACCCCGCGTCGCCATGCCACAGCGCTGTCGGGCCGCCCTCTTCGATGGCGATGTGCGTTTCGAATCGCTCCGGTTCGAGGTTGCGAACCGCCTCGAGTGTCTGGCTGACCGAATTCCACGCCGACAACGTATGCAACGTCACCCAGGTGGGCGGAGCGATCTCGATTTCTCCTGCATCACGGCGCGCGAACGCCTGCGCGGTGCTCATCCACATGTGTTCGTGAATCTCGCCACCGTCGATCACGACTTCGTCAGAGGGCGCTGGCGCGAGGAAGAACCACGTCAGGTATCGCCGCGGAGTAATCGACGGTGGTGTCCAATGGGAGAGCGTGACCAGCGCTTCGGAGGCAATCTCGAGGCCGGCTTCTTCTTGCGCTTCGCGGACCGCGGCACAGCGCGATGCCTGCAAATCGTCGTTTGCGTCGGCCGTTTCCCAATCGGCGGGGTCGACCCGTCCACCGGGAAAGACCCACATGCCACCGAATGCGATCTTCGAGTTCCGCCGCAGCATCAGCACCTCGATGCCGTCTTGGCCGTCTCGGATCGGGATGACGGTCGCGGCGGGAATCGGTTGGGTGCCGGCTTTTCCGCTTTTCGCCCAGCGGGCGAGTTTCGTTTCGTGGGGTTCGTTTGCCATCGGTTCAGGGTATCGAACGCTTTGGATCGGAGCGGGACAATCTCGTGCGGTGACGCCGACCGTGGATTCTCAAGTTGTATTGACAACTTGACATTTGGAGGGCACACTCGGGCCTGGATCCAGCCAATCCGGAGTTCCCTTGCCTTCTCTCAATGCCCATTCGCCGATTCCGCTCTATCACCAGCTTGCTGATTGGCTGCTGGCGGGGATCCGTACAGGCGAGTATTCGATCGGGAGTCGCATCCCGTCGGAGCCCGAGCTGGCCCGAACGTTCGGGATCGGGCGTCCCACGGTGCGCCAGGCAACCGATCGCTTGATCCGCATGCGACGCCTCGAACGGCGCCGGGGGTCGGGGACCTTCGTCATCGATCCGCCCGAACAGGTCGATCTGTTCTCACTGGCGGGCACGATGGCATCGTTTCAGCGCGGAGGCATCGATGTTCGCACCCGTCTGGTCAAGAGGCCGCGACTCGTCCGCGTGGGTAGCGATCCGGAAAATCCATTCGCGAATCGCGACGCCTACCATCTGATCCGTCTGTCGCGACTGCGGCGAGATCCGGTGCTGTTGGAGGAGATCTACCTGGATCCCGAGCTCTTCCCGGGCCTCGAGACGGTCTCGCTGGCCGGTCGGTCGCTGTCTCAGCTCGTCGATGAACAGTTCCATTTGCGTCCGGATACAGCGGACCAGAATTTCCGAATCCACGAGCCAGACCCCGAGCGGGCGAAGCGATTGGGGCTCGCGAGTGACGAAGTGGCACTACTCGTCAAGCGCTTTCTCCACTTTCCCGACGCGCCTAACGCGATCTACGCAGAACTCTATTGCCGAACCGACCAGCTGGTGTTCTCACAGCGGCTCAGCGGCCCCGAGGCGATGGCAAACCACGAAAACTCGACTGATGGAGAGGTACACGATGGATGATCGCGGCAACGCTCGCGGCTACTACGGTGAGTTTGGTGGTTCCTTCATTCCCGAGATTCTCGTGGCCACCTTCGACGAGCTGACTGCCGCCTTCTCCGAGGCGAAGGCCGACCCCGAGTTCTGGGCCCGCTACGCAGAACTGATGTCGACCTATTCGTGTCGGCCAACGCCGCTGACGTTCTGTGAACGACTGACGAAACACTTCGGTGGCGCGCAGATCTACGTCAAGCGAGAGGATCTCAATCACACCGGCGCCCACAAGGCCAACAACGTGATGGGGCAGGGCCTGCTGGTGCAACGAATGGGCAAGACGCGGGTCATTGCCGAAACGGGCGCCGGCCAACACGGGGTTGCTACCGCAACGATGGCTGCCAAGTTCGGATTCGACTGCACGATCTACATGGGGGAGATCGACGTGGAGCGGCAGCGTCCCAACGTCTTCTGGATGGAGCGTCTCGGCGCGACTGTCGTCGCGGTGACCGACGGCACGCGAATACTCAAAGACGCCATCAACGAGGCATTTCGCGATTGGGTGACGTCGATGGATGATACGCACTACGTCCTCGGCACGGCGTGCGGCCCACACCCGTTTCCGGAAATGGTGAGCTATTTCCAGTCGATCATTGGCAGCGAAGCTCGCGACCAGATCCGCGCCCAGACGGGCGCACTCCCGAAGCGGATCTACGCCTGTGTCGGCGGCGGCTCGAACGCGATGGGAATTTTCAGCGCGTTCCTCGACGACTCGGAGGTGGAGCTGATCGGGGTCGAAGCGGGCGGGCGTGGACTCGAAACCGGCGAGCACGCGTCGCGGCTGGCTTGCGGCGATGCTTCCGTAGGCGTCGCGCAAGGCTACAAGACCTATTTCCTGCAGACCGACGACGGCCAGATGCGTGAGACCCACAGTGTCGCCGCCGGACTCGATTATGTGGGTGTATCGCCGATCCTCGCGAACCTCCGCGATGAAGGCCGAGTTCGATTCGAATCCGCGACCGACCGCGAGGTCATCGACGCGCTGGCGCTGACCCTGAAGATGGAAGGACTGGTACCCGCACTCGAGTCGACTCATGCATTCGTCCAGGCATTCAAAGAGGCGCCGAACCTGAGCCCGGATGACGTGATCATCATCAACCAATCGGGTCGCGGCGACAAAGACATCTTCACCGTGGCCGACGCGTTCGAAGATCCGAAATGGAGAGAGTTCATCAAGCGAAAGGCGGAGGAATACGATGCTGGCGCATGATCTGCGAATGATGCGGCAGGAAAAGGAAATCCTGCTGATGACACATATCGTGCTCGGATATCCCAACTTCGACGATTGCCTGCGCGTCATCGAAGGGATGGTCGAAGCCGGTGTGGACTTGATGGAACTCCAGATCCCATTTTCGGAGCCGATTGCCGACGGGCCGGTGATTCTGCGAGCGAACCAGAGTTCACTCGCGGCTGGCGCGACGGTCGATCAGTGCCTCGAGTTCGCGGAGTCCGTGACGCGCCGCTTCGATATCCCATTTCTCTTCATGAGCTACTACAACATCCTGTTCAAGTACGGCGTAGAAGCCTTCTCGCAGAAGATGTCCCAAATCGGTATGGCGGGTGCGATCGTTCCGGATCTTCCGCCCGAAGAGGCAGGCGCCTACCTGGCCGCAATGGCGCGCTACGGGCTGGCCCCGATCTTCATCTACTCGCCGAACACGCCCGAGACTCGAATGCGAATGATCGCGGACTCGGCGGACGGTTTCATTTATTGCGTGGCACGCAAGGGAGTGACAGGGGCCGGTACCGAGTTTTCGACCGACCTCGAGGCCTATCTCGCGCGATGTCGCGCGGCAACGGATCTCCCGCTCGCGCTGGGCTTTGGCGTCAAGGACAAGGACGACGTGGATTTCCTGCGCGGTCGGGTCGATATCGCCGTGATCGGAACCCAGACGATCCGAGTGGTCGAACAGCAGGGGGTTGGGGCGGTGGGAGAGTTCATCTCCCGACTGCGTTGATCCGATCGGGCTATTCGAGTAGAGACTCTCGGAGCTGTGTGCGCTGTGGGTGCGAGATCGACAAGCCTTCTGTCAGGTAGCGATCGAAAGTTCCCCAGTCTTCGTGCATCGCGGAAAAAGAGGCCTCGATGTACTCGCGACGAACCTCGAGGAACGGGCGGAGATACTTTCCCCACTTGGCATCACCGCTGTTTTCGAGTCGCTCGCGAATCCCGCCGATGTTCTGGTTGCTCAGCATGTACTGGTCGATGATCTGTTCCTCGTCGACACCCAGGGCCAGCAAGACCAGCGAACCCGCCCAGCCGGCTCGGTCCTTCCCCGCCGAACAGTGAAACAGCGCTGGCAGGGCTTCTGGCTGCGCCAGCTCGGCGAGGAACTCTGCGTACGGTTCGCGTCTTTCCCGAACCAGGCCGGCCGCTGAATCGACCATCATCGCGGCGGCACGCCCGTTACCGAACACCTTCTCCATCTCGTTCGGGTTCGTCCCCTGGATGATGCTGCGGAGGTCGTCCGCGGCAGCTGGATCGGGCATCGGGAGTCGGTGGTGACGGGTACCCCCAGGCAGCCGGTCAGCGCCGTCCGAATCGATGTCGGCCAGCGTCCGAAAGTCGAACACACGCCGGATACCGAGCGATGCGAGCCGCTCTACGTCGGCATCGCTGGCGTGGCCGAGATGGCCACTTCGAAACAAATGATTGCTTCGAACCCTCGCGCCGTCGCGGGTCGTGTGGCCACCGAGGTCTCGAAAATTGGCGATGCGTTCGAAGCGGACGGGGTGCGGTTCGCGAAACGGCGACAATGGGAACTCCAGTAGAGGATTGGCTCGACCGCGCCCTGGAACTTTGCGTGGATCTGAAAACGTTCGCCCCGCCAAGCCGATCGGCTGACGGGGCGAACGTTCAACGGCCTGTGCCCGCTCGCGAGCGGGATGGACCTTGCCCTACTGGTTGCGCCGACCGGTTCGGTGGACGCCGAACAGAGCCAGCATCGCGACTGCCGACAACGCGATGGTGCCCGGCTCGGGAGCGGTAATCGTCGCGGAGCCGAGTGTCACCTGGGATGCCGGAAGCGTGCCCGCACCGGTGCCAGCGGCGATCGAGTCATTGATTCCGAGTACGACGTCGATTGACCCCCCGGACGCGCCCGTCTGATGGAATGTGATCGTGCCCATCAGGTAGCTCTGGCCGCCCGCCAACCCAGTTCCGACATACGGCGGAAGGGCGGCGGCGTTGAAGGACTCGATGACGTTGGCGGTATCCACCGTTGGACCGAGAATGATCGGAAGAAAATTCAACGCCATTCCGTTCGGGTTGTTGGTGATGAGCGTGACGGCAGCACCGGCCGCAACAGCGTTATAGTCGATCGAAACGCTGCCGCCGATGTTGTTTACGTCGTTAGTGAGAACCACATTCAGCACGGCAGTGCTGGAAGTAGCCAGGCTGGTGTTGGCGGTCCCGCTCGTTGCCCACACCAGATCAATCGTTGCAGCCGCATTCGCGGAGCCTGCGAAGGCGACCGCCGACAGAAGCCCGATGACAGCACAGAATCTGCGCATGTTGTGATCTCCTTTCCACTCGGTATTCGACATGATTCTTTCGATTGAATTCGAGGAATCGGTTGCCGTTACGGGCATGCCACCGTTCCTGTTGTCGTGCCCGAGGGCCCGGGAGCACTCAGATAGGCGGCCTGGAATACATTGAAGTCTTCCATGGTCACCAAATCACCGATGGGCTCGGTCAGGTCGAAGTTCGCGTTCGTGGTCCCCACGTTCGCCTGGAAATGCGTCATGTCGCTGAATGCGACGGCCGAGTTCTGGTCGAAATCCGCATCACATACGTTTCCGCAGGAATCGCCGTCGCTGTCGTCCTGAGATGCATTCGGTACGTTGATGCAGTTGTCTTCACAATCGTTCACGGTGTCGCCGTCGCTATCGGGTGACACGCAATCCTGTCCGAGGGCGGGCGCCCCCCACAGCACCAATGCGAACATCGCTGCCAGTGCGGTCAATCTCATGATGCGTTCTCCTCGGTCATCAGACCCTCTTCAGTTCCGACTTATCCATACCATGACTTCCAAATGGAATTCCATTGCTTTCTGTTCGCAGGGATTCCCCGGTACGTTCGATGAGCTTTGGCTTTGGGTATCTAGTTCGCCTCGAATTGGAACCGCGATACTCAATGCAATCGAGAACGCCAGGTGCGTCCTCAACTCAAAGCTAGCCCCCACATCCGGTTGATTCAATCCCGCATGACGGGGCTCCGACGGTGCTGGCTCGGCATTAGGGTGGAGGCTAGGCTCGCGCGAGCGTTTTCGAGCACCAGGAGTGTTCATGATCAAACGATCGCTTGATCAAACGAACGCTTGAATGAGGGACTTCATGCGTTGGGGTTGGGGTTGCCGGAAGAGCCTCGAGGCGTGCGAAAGATCTCCCGGCGTGTCGCCGTGACGCCGCAATTCAGCGTCGGTGTCATTCACTACAAGGCGTACTCCGATCTCGAGCGGTGTTTGGCAGCGATCAAAGTGCAGCAAGCGCAGCCAGCTGCCGTGTACGTGGTCGATGCCGACGCAGACCCCGAGATGTTCGAACGGGTGCGGGGGGCTCACCCCGAAGTTGATTTCGACGCGATCCCCAACCGCGGCTACGGGGCCGGTGCCAACCGAATCTTGAAGTGGGTGGGCGACCACCAGGGCGGTTCGGAGTTCGTCCTGCTTCTGAACCCGGATGTCGAACTCGATCCCAACTTCTGTGAGCGGTTGCTTCGTTCGATGGAGGCCGAGTCCAACGTGGCGCTCGGTTCTGGGAAGCTGCTTAGACCGGGAGGAAAATACCTCGATAGTGCCGGAATTCGGGTTCGCGCAAATCGCCGTATGCGGGACCGAGGCAGCGAGCAGTTGGACGAAGGGCAGTTCGACCAGCGCGAGTACGTCTTCGGTGCGACGGGCGCTGCGATGATGCTGCGACGGTCAGCGCTCCCGGAGCTGGCGATCGAGGGGGAGCTGTTCGACGAGGACTTCTTCCTTTATCTGGAGGATACGGACCTCTCCTGGCGAGCGAATTTGTTGGGTTGGCGTGTCCTGTATGAACCCACCGCCACGGCCATTCACACGAGGGGCTGGCGCAAGCGCGATCGTTCCCGAATTCCCGTCGAAATCCGTCGCCACTCGTTCAAGAACCACTACCTCCAACTCGTCAAGAACGAGACCGCGACGGGCCTGCTGCTCCGACTGCCGGTGATTCTGGGATGGGAGGTGTTGCGGCTCGGCTTCGCGGTGCTGCGCGATCGCGCGATTCTGCCGGCCTACCGGGATGCCTGGCGTGGACTCGGTCCTGCGCTCCACAAGCGGCGCATCCTGCAGAGTCGCGTTCCGCGAGTGAGGTGAGTCGATCGCGGTTGATTGCGACTACGGCTCGATATTCGAGTCGGTTGCCGGACGGTCCGTCTGTGAGTTCATGACTCGCTACTCAACGCACCCCGTGCTTCGAGTGACGCCAGATCCGCGTCGGTGAGCCCGAGCAGGCGCGCGAAGATCTCGCGATTGTGCTCTCCGCGCCGGGGCGCACGCTGCCGTGCACCGATTTCGGAGCGCGTCGAGCGGTAGGGGGTTCGCGGGAACCGCAAGCCTTCGACGGGTTCCGACACGAGCTCGCGATGCTGCGCCCAGTCGGTTTCTGCCAATTCCACAACCGTGCGGACCACGCCGACCGCGATGCGGTGCGGATCGACGGCAGCATGGAAAGCTTCGAACGAATCGAAGCCGCGAGCGAAGTCCAGGAGCACCTCTTCGACCTCGGCGCGATGTTCGAGGCGGGCAACGTGCCGCGCGAAGCGCGGATCGTCCAGCAATTCGGGGCGCTTCATTGCCCGGACCCACTGGCGGAAATTGTCTGACGGGTTGCCCTGTGTCGCGATCACGGTTCCATCTCCGAGCGTCAGCATGAGGGACGCTGCGCCTGCATAGGTCGCCGGACCGGTCTGGCCCGAGAGTTCGGGTGCGCTGAACTCGTTGGTGTAAACCGAGACCTCGGCCAGGGAGATGTCGAGGTGCTGGCCCGAACCGGTTCGCTCGCGATCGAATAATGCGGTGCTGATTGCGATCATCGCCATCAAGCCGGACTGGATGTCGGCCTGCGACATGGCTTCCTGCCGGACGGGTGCGTCGTGCAACCGCGCACTCGATGCGAGCAAGCCGGCCTCGCCGTGAACGACGGGTGCGAACGCACGTCGCGTCGACCACGGGCCTGTCTGCCCATAGCCGCTGATCGAGCAATAGATGAGTCGCGGGTTTTTCTTTCGAAGCTGCTCGGCGCCGAGTCCGTACCGCGCCAGTACGCCCGGTCGAAAGTTCTCGAGCACGATGTCCGCCGATTCGGCGAGCCGCGCCAGCAGCTCGGCCATCTCCGTGTCGGCGAGGTCTGCGCTGACACCGAGCTTCCCGGCGTTCACGTGGGTGTAGTACGCGCTGAATCCGTCGATGATCGGTGGAGCGGTGCGGGTCATGTCGGGCTTGGGAGGCTCGATCTTGATCACTTCGGCGCCCTGGTCGGCGAGTATCCGGCCACAGAGAGGTCCTGCGACGACACGACTGAAATCCAACACGCGAACTCCCGACAGCGGCCCATCCGTCATCTCGACTCCCTCCTCAATGAAAACTCACTCGACCGGTCATGCCGTCACCGCCCGGCCGATCCGATGATAGGGACCGCCCGGCGCCGCAACCTGTTTCTTTGCATCCCCCGCGTGACGGCGATACGTTGAGCGTCGCCGCCGGTCGGCGAGCTGTGCTGCGTGCAGGCGGTCGTGAATCGAGGGGGGAACCGGTGCAGCCGAGCCGACTACTGGCTCGCGTTCGCGACGGGCGCGGCGCAGAGGGCGTTCTTCCCATCGCGGCGATCGTGTTGGCAGCGCTCGCGGTCAGAGCCATTGCCTGGCACCGGACCGGCGTCCTTTTCAACGATGGGCCCACGTTCATCGGGTTGGCTCGCCTGATCGAACTCGGGCATTGGGATGCCGTCTTCGCGCACCCGTTCCATCCGATGTACCCGGCCGCGATTTCGGCGATGCACTCCTGGATCGACAACTGGGAATCGGCGGCAGTCGCAGTCTCCGCGTTGTCCGGAGCCTGCGCGTCGGCCGTCTTGTTCGTGCTGTTGCGGCGCGCATTCGACCTTCGCTGTGCCTATGTCGGCGCGCTGCTGCTGGCCTTCCATCCGTACGCCGTCGAACACTCCGCGGACGTACAAAGCGATGGTCTCTACACGCTGCTCTTTCTGGCTTCGGTCACAGCGTTGTGGTGGGCTTGTACTTCCCGACGATTCCACTGGGCGGCAGCGGCGGGGGCGCTTTCCGGGCTCGCCTATTGGGTCAGGCCGGAAGGACTCGGCGTCGCGTTGATCGGTTGCGCGATGGCGGGCGTGTTGATCGGGCTTCGCCGCTGGCCACTGTGGTCGGGCGTCGGGTGGGTCGGAGCGTTGAGCCTCGCGGCAGCCATCGTTGTCGGACCGTATCTGATCGTACTGCACGACCAGTCTGGCAGTTGGATGATCACGCAGAAGAAGTCGCTGGTCCTCGCTAGCGCGATGTCGCAGGCATCACCCCTGCCAGCGGAAGTCATCGCGCGTGAACCCTTCTTGGAGACTGTCGTCCGCGGTCCCAGGGTATCGGCGCCCCCAGCCATGCCGGCACGCGCCGTGTTGGTGGGGGCACCGGCGGAAGCCGTGCTCGAATTGCTGAAGAAGACGTCGGAAACCCTGCGCCCCGCGTTCGTTTGTGTTGCGCTGGTCGGCATACTGTTCGGGATTCGACGAAACGTCAGCCGCGAAGCCTTCTTCGCGATTCTCGCAGGCGTCTATCTCGCGTTGCTCTATCTGCTGGTTCTCCAAGCTGGGTACGTGAGTAAGCGCCACACGCTGCCAGTGGCGATCCTGTTGTTTGGGTATCTCGCTGCGGGCACAGTTCGAATCGGGCAATGGCTCGCGAACGCGCCCACGTGGTTCGGATCCTCTCCGCTACGACACCCGGCGCGATGGTCGATGGCGCTCGGTGTGGGCATCGCGATCGGAATCTCCATTCCTACGACGTTTCAGGCACGCCGCGCCGACCGCATCGCCGAGCGGCAGGCTGCGGTCTGGCTGAGCACCCAACCCGACGCCAAACGCGGTCCGGTAGCGGCAGGCAAGCAGCGGGTCGCGTATTATGCCGGTGCCCCCCACGTACGATTGCCGGATTCGGGTACCGCAGATGCGCTGACGTCACTCCAGGCGGCCGGGGCGGAGTATCTCATCATCGATGACCACTATCTCGAAGAGAATCCGGCGCTGCGCCGAGCGGCTGAGGCGGGGATGAAAGTGATTCACCGCACACACGCCGGCGGCTACAGCGCATCTGTGTTCCGGCTCGACGCCGTCGAGCGCGCACCTTCGAGCGGGGCCGGCTGACGTGTTGTACCGATACAGCGAGGTCTTTCGGACCGGCCTTTTCGTAACCGATGCGGCCCTGGTCGCGGGTTCGTGGCTCGCTGCGTACGCGATCCGGTTCTTCGGAGGGTTCCCGACGCCTCTCGGCGTCCCCGATCCGAGTCTCTATGTGCTGCCGCTGCTGTTGATCACGCCGTTGTGGGCATTTCTGTTTCGAAGCCACGGCCTCTACGAGCCGCGACGCACCGGGTCGTTGCTGGCGGAGTCCAGTGCAATCGTTCGGGCAACGATTGCTGGGGTCCTGGTCATCGTCGCGGTCAATTTCTTTGCCCGCGACTACTACTATTCGAGGGCCGTGATCGGACTTTTCACGGTACTGTCGATTGTGTCGGTTTGCACGTTTCGACTGTTCGGCCGTTTGGTTCTCCGGGCGATGCGCCGCCACGGCTACAACCAGCGATTCGTGCTGGTGGTAGGCGATGGGGAACTCGCGAAGGGCGTCATCGACCGGCTTCACCAGCACCCCGAAGTGGGTCTGCAGGTGTTGGGCGTTCTTTCCGATGTCGGCTCCCGCGAGGGGCGGACCGTGGCGGGCGTGCCGGTGATCGGCCACTACAGCCAGATCAAGGAGATGCTGGGGCGGTGGGATCGCATCGATCAGGTCATCCTGGCCATGCCGCGGGGTGAAGAAGACCATCTCGAAAAGCTGCTCTCGGGTCTCGACGACGAGACCGTCACCGTTCGACTGGTCCCCGATCTTCCGCGAGTCATGACACTGCGCAGCTCCGTAGAGGAGTTCGACGGGTTACCGCTGATCAATATCCGGGAAAGCCCGCTCGTCGGATGGTCAGCCGTCATGAAAAGAGGGGTCGACATCGCGGTGTCGGGCACCGGCTTGTTGATCGGCGCGCCGTTTCTGGCCGCGATCGCAGTCGCTACCTGGATGTCTTCTGGGCGTCCGATCCTGTACGTCCAGGAGCGCATGGGTCTCGATGGTCGGGTGTTCAAGATGTTCAAGTTCCGCACGATGAAAGACACGGGAAAAGAGCTGGAGCCGGGGTGGACGCAGCGTGACGATCCGCGCCGCACGCGGCTGGGTGCGATCTTGCGCAGGGGGAGTCTGGACGAGCTGCCCCAGCTGTGGAACGTGTTGAAGGGCGAGATGAGCCTGGTGGGCCCGCGGCCCGAACGCCCGGTTCTGATCGATCAATTCCGACGCGAAATACCGGGATACATGTTGCGACACAAGGTCAAGGCGGGAATGGCCGGCTGGGCCCAACTGCACGGGTGGCGTGGGGATACGTCGCTACACGAGCGTATAGAGCACGACATCTACTACATCCAGAACTGGTCGATGTGGCTCGACTTCCAAATCATGTTCGTGACGATGGCGAAGGGCTGGTTCGACCGGAACGCGTATTGATCGGCGCGATGCGCGTTGCACTGGTACACGACTGGGTGACTGGGTTGCGCGGCGGAGAGCGCGTACTCGATGAGCTCGCCGGCCTGTATCCATCTGCGGATCTACATACCTTGTTCTATCGAGCCGGTACTACGACCGATCGGATCGATGGGCTGAATGTAGTTCCGAGCCCTCTCGATCGGTTCCCCGGAGCGCGTGCCCATCGCACAGCATGGCTTCCGTTGCTTCCATGGGCGATCGAGCGTTTCGACATGCGCGGCTACGATCTGGTGATTTCCACGAGCCATGCCGTCGCCAAGGGCGTTCGCGTCCCTCCCGGGACGCCACATCTCTGTTATTGCTTCACGCCGATGCGATACATCTGGGGACATACCGATGTGTACGTGGGTCGGGGCCTTCGGCGTGCGGCTGCGACACCGCTGCTTCGATATCTGCGTCGCTTCGATCGCCGGACGGCGACATCCGATCGGGTGTCGCGGTTCTGTGCCATCTCGCGGACGGTCTCGGATCGGATTCTGAGACACTACGGACGCCGCTCCAGCATCGTGTACCCGCCGGTGGCGACCGACCGGATCACCCCGACCGGAGTGCCCTCGAAGGACTATTTCCTGATGGTCGCGGCCTTCGTCCCGTACAAATGCGATAACATCGCCATCGAGGCTTTCCGACAGCTGGGCGCCAGGCTGGTCGTCGCCGGAGATGGCCCCGGCAGGGAAGAGATGGCCCGCGGTGCACCTCCCAATGTCGAGTTCGTCGGCCGGGTGTCCGATCCGGAGCTGGCGGACTTGTACGCGGGTTGTCGCGCGCTGATCTTTCCGTCGGAAGAAGATTTCGGGATCGTTCCGGTCGAGGCACAAGCGGCTGGCCGGCCGGTGATCGCATTTGGTGCGGGTGGCGCGACCGAGACGGTCGTTGGATGGAAGACCATCGATTCCGATCCGCTCGGTCCGACAGGCGTCTTCTTTCACCGGCAAACGGCGGACGCGCTGGTCAAAGCCGTGCGGCACTTCGAGACCATCGAACTCGACTTCGATCCGCTCCGGATCCGTGCCAACGCCGAACGGTTCGGAGCAGCCCGGTTTCGCCGAGAGATCGATCAGGAAATCACTGCCACGCTGCAGCTGGACCCCGCACGGGACGCAGGGTCTTGACCGAGGCGCTTCGCGCAATCGAGCATCGCGCGAATTCGACTCTGCCATCGGGCGTCGTCTTGTCGACGTCACCCGGCTCGGGCCGCCCTCAGAGCAGGCAGTGTTTCGCGTAGTCCACGGCCTCGTTGGGGCTCCAGTCGGCCTTCGGTTTTTCTTTCATCGAGGTGCACCAGGCCTCGCTCCCGACTTCCGGCGCACATCCGACAGCGAGAAGAGCGATCGATGTGAAGAGCGCGGCGATGGCTATCGCGAAATACCGCCCGCGGGAAAGATCGTGCCGGAGTGCATGCTGCGAGGTACGGATGGATCGCTGGGTCATGGTTGGGCCTCGTGCTGATGGGGGTCGTGGAGCGGTTGCCGGTCACTAAAGACCTGTAACCAGGGGATACTACCCGACAGGGACGCGGTAGCCTCTTGCGGTATCCTATCCCGTTGACAGCGCGCAACGAACTACATCTGTACTACACCTGAACTACACCTGAACTACACGTGAACTACATCTCAACTACATCTCAACTGCCGACGAACTGAAGAGGATTTCCATGGAGCCCCGACGCACCAAGACACTCGAGCAGATCGACCTGGCGGATCCAGAGTTCTGGATGGCGCCACTCGAGGAGCGTGAAGGCGCCTTCGCAACCCTCCGCGAGCAGGATCCGATCCGATTCTGCCAGGAGTTCGAGCCGCCGCCCGATATCCCGCTCCCCCGCGGCCCCGGCTACTGGTCGTTCACCAAACATCGCCACATTCTCCACGCCAGCCGCAACCCGAAGATCTTCTGCTCGGGCAAAGGGGCGACGTCGACGATCGATCTCCCGCCGCAGATGAACGAGTTCTTCGGTGGCATGATCAACATGGACGACCCCCGTCACACCAAGCAGCGAAAGATCATTTCGCGGGGATTCACACGGCGCGCGCTGGCGCGCATCGATCTTGCGGTCGATCGCCGCGCTGAAGCCATCGTGGACCGCGTGATCGAAAAGGGCGAATGCGATTTCGTCAACGAAATCGCCGCGCCGCTACCGCTCGAGATCATCTGCGACATGATGGGCATCCCCGAGAGCCAGAACCAGTTCGTGTTCGAGCGCAGCAATCGGATTCTGGGACTGGGTGACCCCGAGTACATGAAGGAAGGAGAGAACCCGATCACTGCGGCGATGGGGGCGGGTGCCGAACTCGCGGCACTGATGAACGAGATGGCCGAGGCGCGACGCAAGAACGCGACCGATGACATGACGAGCGCGCTCATCCACGCGACAGCGAATGAAGAGGTGTTGACCGACGCCGAGCTGGCGTCGTTTTTCATCTTGCTGGTCGTCGCCGGCAACGAGACGACGCGCAATGCGATCAGTCACGGCATCAAGGCGTTATGCGACAACCCCGATGAGCGGAAGAAGTGGGCGGCGGATTTCGAGGGTCTGGCACCGACCGCGGTGGAAGAGATCGTTCGCTGGGCGAGCCCGGTCATCTACATGCGACGGACTCTCACGCAGGACGAGGAAGTCGATGGCGTGAAGCTGAAAGAGGGCGACAAGGTCGCTCTCTGGTATGCGTCGGCAAACCGCGACGAGGAGGTGTTCGAGGACCCCTACCGATTCGACATCGTTCGCACACCCAACGAGCACGTCGGTTTCGGGGGCCCCGGCCCGCATTACTGTCTGGGCGCGAACCTCGCGCGCCGAGAGATCACCGCCGTATTTCGTCAGATCTTCTCCCGGCTTCCGGATCTCGAGATCACCGGCGAACCCCAGCGCCTGGCATCCAATTTCGTGAACGGGATCAAACGAATGCCCTGTCGATTCACACCGGGTCGCGCGACCCGGTAGCGGTCACGATTCGGATCCTGCAACAGGACTGATCGTTACTGCAGAAGACCAGAGGACCCCATGCCGACCACTGTTGGTTGTTCCTTTCTGATCGAGCCGATCCCCGCGGAGACATTCGTTCCGGAGGATTTCACCGAGGAACAGCGGGAGATGGCGCGGGCCGCCGAGGAGTTCGTCGACGGCGAGGTGATGCCGCGTCTCGACGAGATTCAGAAGAGCGGGCCGGAGATCATGCCTGGCCTACTGAAGAAGGCAGGCGAGATCGGTCTGCTCGCGATCGAGATCCCGGAAGAGTACGGAGGCTTGGGGCTCGACAAAGCCAGCGCGATGCTCGTGTCGGAAACCGCCGCCAAGGAAGCGTCGTTCAGTATCTCCTGGGGCGCTCACACGGGGATTGGGACACTGCCCATCGTCTACTTCGGGACGGACGCGCAGCGGCAGACCTATCTTCCCAAGCTCGGCGCCGGCGAATGGATCGCCGCCTACGCGCTGACCGAGGCAGGATCCGGGTCGGATGCGCTTGCGGCGAAGACTTCGGCGGTTCGCGATGGCGATGCGTGGGTGCTCGATGGGACCAAGCAGTTCATCACCAACGCGGGTTTCGCCGACGTGTTCGTCGTGTTCGCGCAAGTCGATGGCGAGAAGTTCAGCGCCTTCATCGTCGAGCGGACAGACGCGGGTGTCTCGACGGGTCCCGAAGAGCAGAAGCTCGGGATCAAAGGTTCGTCGACCCGCACGCTGATCCTGGAGTCGGCGCGAATTCCGGCCGATCGCTTGTTGGGCGAAATAGGCCGTGGGCACAAGATCGCATTCAGCATCCTGAACGTCGGTCGCTTCAAGCTCGGCTGTGGATCGGTCGGTGCTGCCCGCGAGTGCCTGGAATACAGCGTCTCCTACGCGCGCGACCGCAAGCAGTTCAATCGACCGATCATCGAGTTCGGCATGATCCAGCGAAAACTCGCGGACATGGCCTCTCGACTCTATGCGGCCGAATCCCTCGGCTATCGCACGGCGG
>JAJDAM010000627.1 GCA_029261905.1 Deltaproteobacteria bacterium | reverse complement strand
GCGACTCAACCGGATGGTGCCTCGGGTGACCCGGACGCTGTCGCGATTCCAACGGCTCCTCCGGTGGTTCGTCCACATCGATCCAGGGTGTGAGGTCGACGCCGAACGGGTCCTCACGCCAGCCAGGATCCACTCGACCCCAGACCAGTTCCAAGCGCTGATGCAGGGGGACCTTTCCACGCCCTTCTTCAACCTGAATCTGGCGAAGTTCAACGGAGGCGAGGCCGGCCGTAAGGCGGTGCTGAAGCGGGTCTACCAGCCCTCGGGACAGAAGCTCATGGCACTCGGTGGCCATGCCTCGGCGGGGGGAGACGTCGTGGGACCATTCGTCGGAACTTCGGGCGAGCCGCTCGACGACGCGTGGAACGATGTGGCCATCGCCGCTTGGCCGTCGCGAGAAGTGTTCCGTACCTACCTGGCCAACGTCACGCCCGAGGTCGCCGACGCACGGAAGGAGCTCCTGGAGCGATCAATCCAGTTGGTGTGTTCGAAAGTCGACCAATCGGCGGGGTGAGCGGCCCGTCTCGGCCCTCATTTTGACTTGTGCTTGCGATCCCTGATCCGCTGCTGCCGCCGTTGTCCGGCATCCTTAAAGCGACGCTTTTCCGCGTCGGTCTCGGGAGCAATCGGCGGAACCGGTTGCGGTGTGCCGTCGTCACTCAATGCGACAAACGTCAGGTAGGCCGATACCACGTGGCGCGATTCACCTGTGTAGCTGTTTTCGGCCGCCACGTGGACCCCGATCTCCATAGAGCTTCGCCAGCTCCGGTTTGCCGCCGCCCGAATGATGAGCGTATCGCCGGCACGTGCCGGGCCAACGAAGTGGAGGCTGTCGACGGCGGCCGTCACGCACGGAGCACCGCTGTGGCGTTCTGCAACAATCAGCGCTGTTCGATCGCAAAGACTCATGACGAGACCGCCAAAGACCGTGTACTTGGAATTGAGGTCATTCGGGAAAATCTTGTAGACGTTCTGGTCGACTGCCGATTCTGACGGCGCCTTGCTTGTTTCACTCATTGGCTGGTCCTTTGTAGTGCGTAGCGAAGCAAGCGTCGCATCACCCGCTGCCTTGTGCCGCTGGCTGGATCGACGCCGGCGTCAGCCGACGAACAGTACGACGACGGCGAGGCCGACGAACCAGAGCGGAACGTAGGGATCGAAGTAGACGCGCCGGAAGCGTTGGAAGCCCTGGATGTTGAGGTCGGCCCAACTCCCTTTTGCCAAGGGAACCTTGGCGCTGGAGCGGCGGAAGGCGACGTAGGCCGGCATCCCGGCCAGCAACCCGAAGAACAGGCCGAGCGCATGCTGGGCGTTCGCGATGTGGCCGACCAGGCCGGTGGCACACACGACGAACCATCCCATGATCCACATCGTGTCCTGATCGGACACGGAGTAGCCGCGGCTTGCATAGCGGGCCTGCATCCAGGAAAAGCCGAACAGTCCGTAGACCACTCCGGACATCCCGCCGAACAGCGGGCCGCTGACTCCGAACTGCACGAGGGCTCCCGGAATCTGTGTCAGTGCCACGAGCCCCAGCAATAGGCGGGTTCCCTGGAGGTCCTCGATTTGGCTGCCGAGTCGATACAGCCAGAGCATGTTGAACGCCAGGTGCATGAGTCCGAAGTGGATGAGCATCGGCGTCATGAGTCGCCACGGCTGCGACCAGTCGAACCGGACGAAGTAGGAGCCCTCCGGGCTGATCGGGACGACGAACAGTGCCCGGAGGATCGCAGAGTTCGGGTCTCCGAGGCCCGACATCACGCTGACGGCCACGCACAGGACGATCAGCGCCAGGGTCAGCGGACCGACCGCGCCTGAACGCGCCAGGCCGCCGCTCTGGGAAAGACCCGGAATGCGCACGGGCTTCTTGTCGACTTCTCGCTGTTTGCGAATCCGCTCGGCTTCGGTCCGGCTCGAATCGGACGGCGCGCCGGAGTAGCGGCTTGCCAACTGCGTCGCGGCTTCGAGGTCCGCCTCGTCGATGATCCAGACCGCGTGGCGGCTCTCGTCGGAACGCACGTGGCTCTCGATACCCTGGACTTCCAATTCGTCGGCGAGGCCCCGCGCCTGATCCGCGTCGTCATAGCTCTGGAGATGCCGCATATCATTCGTTCTCGAAGTGGATTTCCCCAACAGTAGGGCGTCGGGGCCGTGAGCAAGGAGTGAAAATCGAAGCTACAGAACGCCGGATTCAAGGTCGGTACCGTACAGGAATTCCTCGGGCTATCGGACGCGGAGAGGATGATCATCGACATGCCGATTGCACTGGGGAAGAGGATTCGTAAGGCGCGCGAACGGCAGCAGCTCACTCAGACCGGTCTCGCCAAGCGCATTCGCTCTTCGCAGCCCCGCGTAGCGAAGAGCGAATGCGGTGAGGAAGGCGTTCCCTCGACCTCATGACGAAGGCTGCTCTTGCCATCGGCATGACCCGCAAGCGGATCGCAAAGGCGATCGCGGCCTAGACCTAACTAACTGCGGAAGCGAGAAGTCGACAATCGGCGGCGGAGGGCGGCGAGGGCGGCCACGGCCGCGAGCGCGCCGGCCGCGGCGCCAGGCTCCGGCACCGTCTGGACCTCGACCGAGCCGGCGTCGCAGCGGGGATCCATGTCGTCGTCACCGTCGAAGGGGCGCATCTCTCCGCGCTGGTCGTTCGCGGGGCAGGTGAAGGTGTTGGTGAGCTTGTCGATCGCCGGACTCCCCGTCATCGGCAGATGCGTGAGGGTAGGGCCGCCATTGTCGGCGAGGTCTCCGAGCAACGGGTCGGTGTTCACCAGGTCGCCCGCGGCATTGAAGGCGCCGGAGCCGTCGTCCCCGATCACGTTGTTGCCGAGTGAGGAAGGCAGCACGGCGAAGTCCGCGTCGGCCAGGCCGAGTACGTCGCCAAACGTGTTGCCGGCCACGATCGACGCCTTTACGTCGAGATCCGCGTCGCCGAGGAAGTCGCTCTGGGCGCTGATCCCGTAGGCGAAGTCGTCAACGATCGTTACATGGTCGAGCGAGCATCCGAACGCCACCGATACGATCGCCCCGTTGCGGCTGCCCGACACGGCGGTTCGGTTGTTTCCGCTGAAGGTGGAGTTCACGATGTCGAAGGCGTGATTCGCCCCCGTCCCGCGCTCGACGGAGCTGAGTCCCGGGCCGTCGTTGTCCGCAATCGTGCAGAAGGAGATGTCGGTGCTGTTGGACGAACTCGAGTCGACGCCGAGCACGATGCCGATTCCGCGGTTGTCGCTCACCGTGCAGGTATCGATCGCCATGGCGTCCACCGACCGGATCGCCGACGGCCCGCTGTTGCCGACCGCCGCGATGTCTTCGATGGTGACCGTGCCGAGAAAGCGCGACTGGTTGAGGATCGCGCTGCCGCCGCCGACCCCCGCGGTGCCACCCGTGAGCTTCATGCCTCGGAAGGTGACGGCGTTGAAGTTGATCGGCGACGTCGGGATGTGAAAGATCCGGTCGCCGAGCCCGGTGGCGTCGATCGTCGTCATGTCGGAGCCGGCACCCTCCACCAGCAAGCCAACCGAGATGTCGAGGTCCCCGGCGGCGCCCGTATCGTCGGCGCCGACGATCGTGAGCGTGTACGTGCCGGCCGGGATCGAGACCGTGTCCCCGGTGCCAGACGCCTGGACGGCCTCGCGGACCGAGCAGTCGGCATCACATACGCCGTCGGCGCTGTCCGTTAGTTTGGTGACCGTATGGATCACCGCGCGCGCAGGCACGGTGACCGCGACGGTTAGAATCAGACCCAAGAGAGCTGCCGCGTTCTTCTTCATCGGATACCTCAGCCTTTTACCGAGTAGATGAAGCAAAACACATGCCGTCGGTGCGACGAGGAGAACGATTTTGGGTACCCAGCATGAGGCGCCATGCCACAACGCATGCTGACGTGTGGGGCCGGCTGAGTGCACTCCAACGGGACCCACTGCTCGAACGAGCTGGGCGCACACGACCGCCTAGGCGGGTTTAGCCCGCCTAGGCGGTCGCGAACAGGTCTGATGGAGCTAGTAGCGCGAGTACTCCCAGTCGCCGAGTCGGGGTTTGTAGATGGCTTGGCCCGGTTCGACGACGAACTCCCTCAGGATGGCCTTTGAGTATCCCTGCCCTGAGGGCAGCGCAAGCAGCGCAATCGGAACCGCGACTCCGATCCCCGCGCAGGTCCGGAGGACTTGGAGCGGTCGCACGACCAGAATGTCGACCGTGGCCTTGAACACGTTCGCATCTGCTACCTGGGCGGGCGCAGCAGTAAACAACGCCGCGGCCAAGAACGCCACAGCGGTGACACGTCGCGTGGTACCTGATTTTTTCATGCCGAAAAACATAACAAGGCCCATCAGGTCCAGCGAGATCTGCGGTCTCGAAAGCGGTTTTTTTCATGGCCCCGAGGTGATTCGAACGCAGTCGATGTGGCAGGTCGGCGATGAGCCGCGAGCAGGAGCTGCTCGCCCGCAGACCGATCGCATTCAGGTCGCGACCTGCGCGAGGTCCTGCCGTCGAAGCGCGTCCTGTAGCGCGAGGGTGATTGCATCGGCGTCGGGAGCGGTCGCGACGTTCGCGCGCGCCTGCTCGTCGACCATCGCGGCCGCGATCGCGGCGAGGATCTGGAGTTGCAGGCCGTGCCCGGCCTCGGGTGTGAGAAGCAGGAACGCGAGCCGCACTGGCTCGCCGTCGGGTGCGTCCCAGTCGACCCCGCCCTCCGAGCGGCCGAGGGCCAACGTTGGGCTGCGCAGGCTCACCATCCGCGCGTGGGGGATCGCGATGCCATGGCCGACGGCGGTCCCCGCGGCTTCCTCGCGGGCACGAACGGCTTCGACGAGCTGCTCGCGCGGCGGCATGCCCGCCAGTTCGGAGACCGACGTGCAGAGCTCGTCGATCGCATCCCAGCGCGTCGCACCCGCGAGGTCCGGTAGGATCGCGCGTCGATGGAGGAAGTCGAGGATGTTCACGGCCTTGCGCCGGCGGATCGACCACTCGAGCCACGGCGCGATGAGTAGGCACGAGACGATGGTCGAGACCACGATCGCGACGAAGACCGGAGTGGTCAGGATGCCCGCGTCGAGCGCGACGCCGGCCACGACGATTCCCGTAACCCCGCTCGGCGTGAACGCGATCCCTACCGAGAGGCGGTCCTCGCTCGAGAGGTCCGAGCCGATCGTGCCCAGCCACGCGCCTGCGAACTTCGCGACGATCGAGACGACGGTGACGAACACGACGATGAGCCCATCGAAGTTCGTCACGAAGTCGAGGCCGAGCCCGATACTCGCAAAGTAGAGCGGCACGAAGATCGAGTGGACCATCTGCGAGATGACCTGGCGGGTCCGCTCGGAGAGCGCGTGCGCCTGCCCGGCCATGATGCCGGCGAGAAAGAATCCGAGCAGCGCCGTGACGCCCATCCACTCGGTGATCGTCCCGATCAGGAGGCCGAGGCAACAGACCACGCTCAAGACGAAGCCCGGCTGGTTCGGGTGGCGGCGGGCGAGCGACGTGATCGCGCGGTCTACCAGACGCAGCCCGACCGTGAGGCACAGGGCGACGAAAGCGAGGGTCAGCGCGAGCAGGCCAACCACCCCCCAGAACTCCGTTGACTGGCTCGTCGAATAGGCGAGCACCATGCTGAAGATCAGCCACGCGAGCAGGTCGTTGACGGCGTAGCCGCACAGGGTCACGAGGCCGAGGTCGCTCTTCACCAGGTCGAGGTCGTGTAGGACGCGCGCGATGATGACCATCGCACTGATCGCCATCGTCGTGCCGAGGAATAGCGCGAACGGGTACGGGTGGTCTGGGTCGGGGAAGTAGCTCGCCGGGAGCGCGAGCGTGAGCACGAATCCGAGGGCCAGTGGCACCAGCACGCCGATGATGCCGATGCGCAATGCGGGGCCCCGCTGGCGCCACGCCGCGGTCACGTCGATCTCGAGTCCCGTCTCGAGCAACAGGAACAGCACGCCGAACCACGAAAGCGTCGCGAGCATCGCCTGCTGGACGGGATCGACGGGGAAGATCGCGGCATGCAGCTCGGGCGCCGCCCGTCCGAAGATCGTCGGTCCAAGGAGGACGCCGACCAGGATCTCTCCGACGAGCGCGGGCTGGGACCAGCGGGTCAGGATCTCACCGACGCCGCGAGCGAGCCCGAGCAGCAGGAGCACCTGGAGCAGGAAGATGAACAGCTGACTTTCGTGCATGCCGACAGTGTTGCACGTTCCGGTCCCACCCGATGGGGCCGACAGTGGCTACTCACCTTCATGTTCGAACGAGTGGGTTTTCGTCGACGAGGAGTGGGTCCCCTTCGCAGACCAGTGGGCCTATCCCGCGTCGATCCCCCGTCTTGAACCGGACGTCGTCAAGAAGCTCGCCGGTGAGGTGTCCGACTCGGGCAGGGTTCCCGCCGCACTAGAGGAGGAAGTATCATGAAGGAGTTGATCAGCGCGTGGCCGTGTTCTCCGTCTGCGCCTTCGTGGGCTGTACGACCGTCAAGACGACGAGCGAGTACAGCGGCGGACCGCTTCCGAGGTCCGACCGCATCTTCGTGTACGACCTCGACGTCTCCCCCGGAGAGGTGAGGCTCGATCGAGGGCTCAGCGCCCGGGTCACGCAGGCTGCGAAGGGGACGTCTCGCAGCGAGCAGGAGATTGCAACGGGGCGCAAGGTCGCCAGCGCGCTTTCGGATCACCTGGTGAAGGAGATCCGAAAGCTGGGGCTCGATGCCGAGCGGGCGTCCGGCGATCCGCCCACGTCGGCAACACGGTCGCGATCAACGGGCAATCCGCTCTGAGCCATCCAGCGGATTCGAGCGCGACGCAGATCCTCGCGTAGTAGCCGAGATCCTGTCCGAGACCGGACGCGACGATCCGCAAACCGCCGGCTTGCGCGGGCCAGACCTGCGCAGCAACCTGGGCGCGCACGGGTTCGAGACACTGGTCTCCTCGAACGTCACACTCGCTTCGAATTCTTCGATCAGCGGGACGTAGTCAGTCGGTTGCCCTGGCCACTGGATTTTCCCTTCGCTGCGAACACGGCCAGAAGGCTGAGCGAGGCTACGAGGCGAGTGTCTGATGCGCCCGGGCATCGAGTTCGGAGCGAACCTTTGCGTGCCGCGCCCGGGTGATGGGAAAGTTGCGAAGAAAGATCGCGCCGATCCCCATGAGCACCGCAGGAAGCGCACCA
Source organism: Deltaproteobacteria bacterium (assembly GCA_029261905.1). Taxonomy (GTDB): domain Bacteria; phylum Myxococcota_A; class UBA9160; order UBA9160; family SMWR01; genus JAJDAM01. The sequence goes on along the minus strand of JAJDAM010000627.1, from coordinate 90 downwards.
TAGATCAGCATGAGGCGGGCCTGGACGTCTTCTGAAATGGCGTCCGCCGACGGCTCGTAGCCGAAGGCGGCTGGCAAGCTCGTGCCGAGT
>JAJDAM010000626.1 GCA_029261905.1 Deltaproteobacteria bacterium | reverse complement strand
GCGGACCTCGGCGTCGAGGAGGGCAAACACATCCGCGTGATTTCCCAAAGCGGTGAACTCGAGATCGAGGCGCGCCTGTCGGCCGACGTCCGGCGCGGTGTCGTCGTGATCCACCAGTTCTGGGGGCACGTCTACGAAACGGGAACGACCGCGAGCCGTCGCTATCCCGGAGTGAATGTGAATCATCTCCACTCCGATCAAGTTCGCGATCGTTTTTCGGGGATGCCCGTCTACAATGGGACACCGTGTAATGTGGTTGTGATCGAAGCTGGCGAATCGGCTTCCGCTTGTCGGTAAACGGAGTCGTCTCGAGCGCGAGACCTACTCAATCCTACGAGGGCAGTATGCCGAAACAGAGACACGAAGCGCCGATCACGATCACTACGCGGTGCCCCTTCTGTCGGATGCCGACCGATTTGCGTTTTGCAGGTATTCCCACATGTCTAATCTGCCGCGACCAGCTTTACGACTTCGTGTGGGTCTCGATGGTCCAGGCGATCGTGGCAGTGGTATTTGATCTGGGAGGACTCTTCTTCTTGGTCGAGGAAATCCTGCTTTTCGGGGTACTGGTTTTTGTGAGGCACCGCATACCGCCGCCCTGGGAGCGAGGTTCGCAAGGCGAGCCGCGATCGCATCATTAGCACGTGAACGTGCACGCCGACCTCTCTGCAGCCACCGGCACCCCGGAGACGAACGTATCCCAAGCGTTTCGCCTCCTTCGGACCGCTGGCGTCGTGAAAACGCGCCGCGCTCGCCGAATAATGTTCTACAGCCTCGATGATGCTCACGCGCGAATGCTCTTGGACGTCTCCCGCGAGCACCTTCGCCACACGGGTGGAGTCGATTGATGGACGCGTCCTGGGCCCAACTTCTCCTCAACGCGAATCTCTTCGCGCACGCCACGCTCTTCCTGGGCGCGGTGTGGTGCATCACGTTTCCTTCGCGCCGCATCTACCCGATGGCGCGCCGCGATTTCTGGTATTTCGCGATGTGGACCCTGTTCATTTTCATCTTTCTCAGCAATCCGGCATTCGTGATTATCGACTGGAATACCGGGCTGTTCCCCGGCGCAATACGCTTCTGGCTCGCCGGTCCCTTGCTCTTCACTGGGGGTGCGCTCGTTGTATGGGGCATCGCCACGCTCGGATCGAGGCGAACATCGGGACTGCCAGAGGGACTCGTTGCCGAAGGCCCATATCTTCTTACGCGCAACCCACAATACGTGGGCGATCTTATTCTCTTCGTCGGCGTCGTGGTTTTCTCCAATTCGGCAGTCGTTGCGGTTACTCATCTCTTGACGGCATTCGTTCTGCTACTCGCGCCCTTTGCGGAAGAGCCCTGGCTCGAAAACGAGTACGGCGACGGATACACAGCCTACCGCCGCGAAGTGCCGAGGTTCTTGTGAACGTTGGTGAAATCGCGAATCGATGGCTCGAACGGTCCAAGGGTCGGCCCTCCTGGTTTCGAGCCACGCCCGGACTTCCGAAGGCATTCCCAGATGCGAGCAACAAGCTCGCAGATCTCGTCCAAAGTGCGGTTGTCCGGTTGACTATTGCGCCACCAGGGCTTGCCCTCTCAAGCCGCGCATGGTATTCGCCGACAGGAGAGCAACGGTCTTCAACCGCCAAGGGTCCGATGAAAACCAGTCGAACACACCACTTCCTCCTGCTCACGGCGCTCTTTCATCTCTTCGCAGATGTCGCGTTCGCGGGCGGCGCTGTGTTTTGTGTCGGCCCCAATGATCACTCCGCCGTCGAGCTAGGACACCTCGCACCCGGCTGTGAGACGATCGAAGTCGCGCAGGCTCAGCAACCGAACGCAGGTTTGGCGAACGAGTCCTGCACCAGCTGCACCGACAGCCCGCTGCACACCGAGGCCGAAATCGCTTCGGAACGCATGGCTTGGGACGCTGGTACGGCGATGGCCGTCCTCGATGCGATCTCGGTTCGACAGCGCCAAGTCGTCGTTAACCGGCTGCCCATTTGCCACCGCATCGACCTCTCGATGAGGATCCGGGCCCACCGCAGCATCGTTCTCACCGTTTGATCCCACCGTCAGACCATCTCTGAACCGACCCCGCGGCACACATCGCCGCCGGTGGTCCCGAATTCCATGATGGTTCACCAGGTGTAAGCCTGGAGGACGGTGTGAGACGATGTCCCGACGATTCGAAGGCGGTATCGCCAGGCGAACAGTTCGCTGGTCTTCCCTGATAATTTTTTCTGCCGCGCTTTCAGGGTGTGTCGCGACAGCGCCAGGTGAAACAGCTCGCCCGAGCGCGAGAACGCTCGGCGCCCAATACAGTGCATTCGAGGCACCCAAGCGAACTTCTCCGGAGGTCGAGGCGGCAGATCTTCCGGAGCAAAGGGCCAGCGGCGAGCTTTCGCTCCGCCAGGCGCTGGCGCTGTCTCTCTTGCACAACCCCGATCTGGCGGTCTTTTCCTGGGAGAGTCGAGCGCGAGAGGCCGAAGCGCTTCAAGCCGGCCTTCTCCCGAACCCGGAAGTCTCGGTCGAGGCGGAGAACTTCGCAGGTAGTGGCCCCTTCGGCGGATACGAAAGCGCGGAGACGACCTTTTTTCTCGGACAGCTGGTCGAACTCGGCGGAAAGCGGAGCAAGCGCCGCCAGATCGCCGAGCTGGAGCGTGACCTCGCCGACTGGGACTACGAGGTGCAGCGGCTCAATGTGCTGACCGCCGTAGCCCAAGAGTTCGTCGGAGTCCTAGAGGCGCAGCAACGTCTCAAGCTTGCTCAGGAACTTCGAGATCTCGCAAACACTTCACTCGACGCAGTCTCCAAGCGGGTTCGTGCCGGCGCGGCCTCGAGTGTCGAGAGGACTCGTGCGGAAGTGAATCTGTCGAGTGCCGAAGTGGCACTTCACCGGGCAGCCGCAGCGCTCGCGACGTCTCGCGCTCGGCTTTCCTCTCTGTGGGGGGCCCCTCCCGCAACCTTCGACTCAGCGGTAGGCGACCTCTCTTCAGTGTATTCGCCGCCCGCGTTCGAGCCCGTCCAGCAGCTCCTTGTGAACAACCCCGACGTTGCACGCTGGGACAGTGAGCTTGCCCACAGAGAAGCCGTGATCGATTTCGAAGACACGCGCCGGATTCCGGATATCACAGTAGGCGGCGGCGTTCGCCGCTTCGAAGAATCCAACGACTCGGCCCTCGTGCTTGGGGTCACAGTTCCGTTTCCCGTCTTCGATCGAAATCAGGGCGCCAGGCAAGCGGCCCGATTCCGGCGCTCCAAGGCCCGCAGTGAGGAACAGGTCGCTAAGACCCGAGCCGCGCGGAACCTGGAAGTCGCCTACCAGGCGCTTCGCGCGAGCTACGAAGCCGTCGATGCGCTTCGCCACGAGGTAATTCCTCAAGCGGAGAAGGCCTATGCAGGTGTCCGAACCGGATACCTGAGGGGCCTCTTCCGGTACGTCGACGTGCTCGATGCTCAGAGAACACTCTTCGAGCTTCGCGACAGCGAGCTCACTGAACTCGGACAGTTCCATCGCGC